>JBFGRR010000249.1:0-2800 GCA_041567215.1 Acidimicrobiia bacterium
AGAGCCGCCCTGGCGACATGCCCACCCTCCTCGTGCTCATAGGCGATCGAGTGGAGACCGGCCCCGATCGACATCTCCATCAACGAGTGCCACGCCGGATGGAATTCGACCTGGTCGACCCGGTGCCCGAACCGGTCGTGGGTCTTGAGCTTGGGTGGATTCTCATTGGCGAGGAATCCCCACTCGGCTACTTCGGCCGATCCGACCCGCGTCCCGTACTCGGAAAGCAAGCTCGAAGCCCACCCGGCGCCCTCCCTCGCCACCGCTTCCGGGAGGATCGGGTCTGTGGCGTAGAGGTCGATGTCCGGTAGGGGAGGCGGCTGGTTGAGTACCTCGTGTGTGCGCATACGCGGGAGGCTACCGACCGGGTCTTGCAGCTGAACAGAGGAATCGGTCGGTAGGTTGGCGGCGCATGCAGAACGAGCCGCCGCCGAGCCGCTGGGTATTCCCCAACGTGCGGACCGCGCCTCCGGACGACGTCGTCGCGGTGGGGGCCGACCTGGAGCCTGGCACGGTGTTGTCTGCATACCGGCAGGGGATGTTCCCCATGCATCTCGGTGATGGATCTCTCGCTTGGTGGAGTCCCGAACCGCGAGCGGTTCTCCCGCTCGACGGCCTGCGAATGACCAGGAGCCTGCGCCGCTCCATGAAGCGCTTCACGGTCACCGTCGATCGTGCCTTCGCCGAGGTGGTTGCCGGGTGTGCCAGTCCCGACCGGGAAGGGCGCTGGATCAACCCGCAGATCGAGGCTGCATACACCCGCCTCCACGATCTCGGCTGGGCCCACTCCGTCGAGGCCTGGAGCGCCGAAGGGGATCTTGCAGGGGGCTTGTACGGCGTGGCCATCGGCGGGTTGTTCGCAGGCGAGTCGATGTTCTACGCGGAGCGAGACGCATCCAAGGTCGCTCTGGTCGCACTGGTGGAGGGAATGCGCAAAGGCGGAGGCTTTCTCCTGGACGTTCAGTGGGCCACACCGCACCTTCGCTCCCTCGGGGCGATCGAGGTTCCCCGGGAAAGGTATCTCGACATGCTCTCAGAGGCCCTCGCCTATCCTCTCCCGCCGATGTTCGAAACATGAAGAAGGCTCGAACAGTGTTCACGGCGGTTGGCGTGGCAGCCGTGGCGTTCCTGGCTTGGGCCCTGTTCCCGGAGTCGCCCGGAGACCTATCGAACCTGATCCCCGAACCGGGGGCCTACGAGGTGACGATCCTGCGGGACACCTGGGGCGTTCCCCACATCCGGGGGCTCACCGACGTCGATGCAGCCTATGGACTGGCGTGGGCGCACGCAGAAGACGACTTCGAGACCATCCAGACCACAATTGCCGCTGCCCGGGGGAAGCTCGGACGCGTGTTCGGCACCGATTCGGCCCCGATCGACTACATCCATGCCCTGCTGAGAATCGGTCGCACCGTCGACACCGGTTGGGACTCGCTCGCGCCGGAGACCCGAGACCTACTCGAGGCGTATGCGGCAGGCATCAACCACTATGCAGCCACCCACCGCGCCGAAGCCTTCCCGGGTCTCTACCCCGTGGACGGACACGACGTGGTGGCAGGCTTCGTCCAGAAAGCGCCGCTCTTCTTCGGCATCGACGGGGTGTTGTCCGGGCTGTTCTCCGACGAGCGCCCGGACCTCACGGCACTGGCGATGCCGACAGCCGCATACGGTTCGAATGCTTTGGCGGTTTCACCCGCCCGTACGGACGATGGCTCGACGATGCTGGCGGTGAACTCCCACCAACCCTGGACCGGGCCGGTCGCCTGGTATGAAGCGCAGGTGACCAGCGAAGAGGGCTGGGACATGACCGGAGGTCTGTTCCCTGGCATGCCTGTCCTTGCTCACGGCCACAATCGCGATCTGGGCTGGACTTTCACGGTCAATCGGCCGGACCTCATCGATGTGTACGTCCTCGAGACGAACCCGGACAACCCGAATCAGTACCTCCTCGACGGTGTCTGGACCGATCTCGAAGTGGAGACCGCCGAGTTGGAGGTGCGCATCTTCGGCCGTCTGCGATGGACGGTGAAGAGGGAGGTGCTCTGGTCGGACTTCGGCCCGGTCGTGCGACAGGATCACGGAACCTATGCAATTCGATACGCCGGAATGGGCGAGGTCGGCATGGTCGAGCAGCTCTACAGGATGAACAAAGCGTCGAGCTTCGACGAATGGAAGGAGGCCCTGGCGACGCAGTCCGGCCTGCCGAGCTTCAACATCGGATACGCCGACCGAACCGGGTTGATCGCGCTCCTCTATCACGGTCTGATTCCCGAGCGATCCGGTGGGCTCGACTGGCAGGGCTACCTCCCGGGAACGGATAGTTCGCTGATCTGGGACGGCTACGTTCCTCTCGACGGGCTCCCGTGGGTTGTGGATCCCGAGGCAGGATTCATCCAAAACGCCAATTCCACCCCGTACACAGCCTCGCTGGACGGACCCTCCCCCGATGACTTCCCTTCCTGGATGGGAGTGGAGACACACGAGTCGAATCGGTCGCTGCGAGCGTTTTCACTGCTCTCATCGGACGACTCGGTCAGCTTCGACGAGTTCATCGAGTACAAGTACGACACCGGCTACTCGCCCGAGTCGGTACCTGCTGAGGTCCAGAGGCGGATCGTTGAAGCGGTCGAGGCCGTGACGCCGGAGCAGCAGGGGGCGGTGGAGGTTGCGAGAAACTGGCGGCCGGACGCGCTGCCGGACAACCGCGGCACTGCGCTGATCATCCGCACCGTGGCCGAACTCCTCGGCGACGGCGCAGACATCAGTCCCTCGAATCTCGTCGGTGGTGCGTTCACCGATC
>JBFGRR010000250.1:0-2730 GCA_041567215.1 Acidimicrobiia bacterium
GACCAGCTTCGACCCGGCGGTGCACAAGGGCTGTGCGTCGTGCCCGATGGGCGGCCATTGCACGCTGGCCTGCTGTCCCAACTGCGGCTACACCACCATCGACGTGCAGCGCTCGGTGTCGGCGCGCTTCGTCAGCAAGCTGTTGGGCGCACCCAAGCGCGCCGTCAAGAAGGCGGCACCGGAGAGCATCCTGGTGATCCGCCCCGGCGAGTCGGTCGAGGTCGCCGAGCTGGGGGAGGGGATCGCCGCCGACCAGATGGCGCTGCTGCGGACCTACGGGATCGACGTGGGGCGCACGGTGAAAGTGGTGCAGCACCGGCCGATGACCGTCCTGGAGATCGACCAGACCGAGGTGGCCCTCGAGTCGGACCTCGCCGCCCAGATCCTGGTGCGGATCCCGGTGTATCCGTTCTAGCGGCGGAAGCTCGCAGGCCCTCGTACCACTCGAGGTGGCAGTGGTAGAGGTCCTAGCCTGGACCTAGTCCACGAACTCCAGCGCGGTGGTGATCTCGATCGAGTCTTCGATGGATCGGGCCACCGGGCAGTAGGCGGCGTGGAATTCGTGCGCCCTCTCCGCAGCCTCCCGCTGCTCCTCGGTGGTGCCCTTCAAGTGGTAGTCCACATGGATGCGTCTCACGACGAGGACCTTGCCGTCCTTTTCGATCTCGCCCACAGTGTGGGAGATGAGGTTTCCGTTGCTTGCGTTGATGCCGCGCGCCTCCAGCGCGCCCCCGAGGGTTCCCGTCAGTCAACCGGCGGCGGCGGCGATCAGGTAGTCGATGGTGGTGGCGTCGGGCGGGAAGTCGTCGGGTGAGACGCCGTAGTTGGCGGCGATCTCCGAGTGGACCCCGAAGGTGATCGGGTCGGCGAGGGCGGGAAGCCATGCCCGCCGCATCGGCCCCTTGATCCTCTCGATCTTGACTTCAGAGCGGTAGACGACCGTCATGGTTCCTCCTCCCCGCCGAGGGTACCCAGCCGATACCCTTGCCGACGTGGCAGCCGCCTACTTCACCACCTCCGACGGGACATGGTTCGTCCCCACCTCCCTCACGCGCGGACCATGGGACCTGGAGTCGTGCCACGCGGGGCCGCCTGCCGCGCTGATGGTGCGGGCACTCGAGGCGTTGGTCCCCGGCAAGCGACTGGCCCGGATCACCATCGAACTCCTGCGGCCGATCCCGATGGCCGGGTTCCGGGTCCAGGCCGAGGTCCGGCGTCCCGGGAGGTTGGTCACCCTCACCGAGGCCGAGATCTTCGACGAGGACCGCCTCTACGCGCAGGCCTTCGCCATGCATCTCCGCCGGGAAGACGACATGGAGGTGGCCACCGCCCCGTTCGTCGTTCCCGACTTCGACGTGGCCGTCCCCGGGCCGTTCCCGATTCACGAAACGGTGCACGGGGAGACGGCGTTCTCGGATTCGGTGGAGGTGCGATACGACCCCGCCCGCTCCCAGGGCGTCGGTGGGCCGACCACCATCTGGATGCGCACGGTGGTGCCGATCCTCGCCGACGAGGAGCCGTCCGGGATGCAGCGGATCTGCCCGCTGGCCGACTCCGGCAACGGCATCTCCTACAACGAATACCTCGACAGGGTGCTCTTCATAAACACCGACCTGCTGCTGTCGACCGTTCGCGAGCCCCGGGGTGAGTGGTTCTGCTCCCGGGTCGAGTCCCATTGGAGCAGCGACGGGACCGGCATCGCCGACGCTGAGTTGTTCGATCTGCACGGCCCGGTGGGACGGGCCACCCAGAACCTGCTGCTGACGGCGCGCTAGCCAGGGACCTCCGTCCCCTCGCGAGGCAGCAGGGCAGGGATCACCACCAGCGCCGAGAGGGCGGCCACGGTCATCGACACCCACATGATCACCGAGATCTGATGGTGGTGGCGGAGCGGAGAGAGCCACAGCGCGGTGAGCGCGAGCGCGATCCCCAGCGCGTTGGCAGTGATCGGCCGGCCCGCCCGGTCGATCGCCCTGAGCACGTAGCCCGGTCCTGCCGGGCGGGCGAAATCGATGGCGGCGATGAAGTGAATGGCGTAGTCGATTCCGACCCCGATGACGATCGAAGACGACACCGCGGTCACCAGGTTGAGCTGGATTCCCGACAGTGCCAGGAACCCGAGCAAAGCCCCGACGGTGAGCAGGATCGGCACCAGGGCCACCAGTGTGGGCCTCAGCCTCCGGTAGGTGAGACCGAGCATCAACGCCACCAGGATCATGGCGGTGACGACCGACCAGATCTGGGCCCTGAGCACCAGGCGGGCGATCTCGTCCCACAGCACCGGCAGGCCGGTTATCACCCTGACGGTCTCGTTCGAGTCTGCGAAGTCGAGCCAGCCGCGCAGATCGGCTGCGTCGAACTCGGCCGGAAGCAGCAGGAAGCGGAGACCGTCCTCGGAGGCCATCTTCCCGATGGGGCTCTGCTGTGTTCCCGAGAGGATCCCCGATGTGGCCTCCGGTGGCAGCGAGGCCGCCAGGTCGGCGGCGGAGAACACGGTTCGGATACCCGGCAGGGCTTCCAGTTCGGCGGAGGCCGCCTCGATCCGAGCGAGCGAGCCGGGAACGTCTCCCGGATCGAAGGCGAACTCGCCGGCGAGCGGAGTCGCGCCACCGAACAGCGCTTCGGTGCGTTCGAAGGCCTGCCTGACCTCGTGGTTCTGGGTGAACATGAACAGCGGGTCGGAGTCGACGGTCAGGCGGGGGATGAACACGATCGCGACGGCGAGGATCA
>JBFGRR010000251.1:0-2711 GCA_041567215.1 Acidimicrobiia bacterium
AACTCGCGATCGAACTCCCCGACGGGCCCACCCGGGTTGTCAGCGGGTCGGATGAACTCCTCGCCATATACCGGCGGCGGGGTTCCGTCGCGGTTCCCGAAGTGGTGATTTCGTGACCATCCTGCTCAGAGGCGACCCCTTGGGTTGGTCGGTGCCCGGACCCACGGCTGTGGCCGTCGGGGTGTTCGACGGCGTGCACATCGGCCATCAGGCCGTCGCCTCCCAGATCGTCGAGGCCGCCAGACGCCAGGACCTGGTGCCCACCGCATTGACCTTCGACCCTCACCCCCTCGAGTTCCTCGATCCTGCGAGCGCACCGCTGTTGCTCACCTCGGTGGAGCAGCGATGTGAGCTCCTCGGGGATCTCGGTGTCGAGGTGGTCGGTGTCCTGCCCTTCCCGCAGATCCGTGGTCTCCCCCCCGAGGTCTTCGCCACCGAGGTGCTCGGCAACCGGCTTCGGGCGAAGCTGGTCTCGGTCGGCGCCGACTTCCGCTTTGGTCGCGATCGGGCCGGTGACACCCGGCTCCTCGAGGCGCTCGGCGGCGAGATCGGGATGTCGGTGGCCGTCGTGCAACTGATCGGAGAGTTCCGGGGGGAGAAGGCTTCGTCATCGCGGATCCGTGAACTGATCGTGGTGGGTGACGTCGAGCACGCCGCCATCCTGCTGGGGCGTTGGTTCGAACTGCGCGGTCCGGTGATGCACGGCGACTCCAGGGGGCGGGAACTGGGATTCCCGACCGCCAATCTCCACGTGCCCGACCGCATGGCGGTGCCGGCCGATGGCGTATATGCCGCGTTCGCGATGGTGGGCAAGAAAGCCCACAGAGCGGTCGTCAACATCGGCTCACGACCCACGTTCGGGCCGGGCCAGGCTGCGGTCGAAGCCCATCTGCTCGACTTCGACGGTGACCTCTACGGAACCTCGCTCGGTCTCCGCTTCGTCTCCAGGTTGCGGAATGAACGCCGCTTCGACTCGGTTGAAGAGCTGGTCGAACAGATCGCCAGTGACGTCGATGCAGGCGCATCGATCCTGGCGGCCGTCGAGGCGTGATCTCGATTGGTACGTGTCCCGCTCGGTGGTAGAGTGATGTTCTTCCCTCTCAGGAACCAGGTTTTACGCGCATGAAGACAACTCAGGAGATCATCACCGAGTTCGGACACCATGAGTCCGACACCGGCTCGCCGGAGGTCCAGGTCGCTCTCATGACCGACCGGATCAACCATCTCACGGAGCACCTCCGTGGGCACAAGCACGACCACCACAGCAGGCGCGGCCTGCTGATGCTGGTCGGCAAGCGCCGCCGCCTCCTCAACTACTTGAAGAGGCAGGATGTGGAGCGCTACCGGCGTCTGATCGCAGCGCTCGGATTGCGTCGTTGAAGATTCGGAGGGGCAGTTCGCTGCTCCTCCGTGGCGTTGCCGAGGCAACGCACCCCCAGTTCCGGCCGCGCGCCGGGATCTGAACAACAAGCTGGAGCCCGGTCGGTTGTCAGTGGCCATCCCTTGCAGATTCGAGGGATGACCACTGGTAACGGGCCCCGCTCCCATATCAGAGGAGTAACCGTGTCAGAAATCACGGTCACCGGCTCGATTGGTGGAAAAGAATTCACCTTTGCGACCGGGAAACTGGCCATGCAGGCCGACGGGGCCGTCGTGGCCCGACTTGGCGGAACCGAGATCTTGGTCACCGCCACCGCAAACAAGACGATGCGTGAAGGAATCGATTTCTTCCCGCTGACCGTCGACTTCGAAGAGCGGATGTACGCAGCCGGGCGGATTCCTGGTTCGTTCTTCCGCCGTGAGGGACGGCCTTCGGAGCAGGGCATCCTGCTCTGCCGCCTCATCGACCGCCCACTTCGTCCGTCATTCGCCGACGGCTATCGCTTCGACACACACATCGTGGCGACGTCGCTGGCCGTGGACCCGAGCCATCCGTTCGACATCGTGGCCCTCAATGGCGCCTCGGCTGCCCTGACGGTCAGCTCCATCCCGTTCGAAGGACCGGTTGGCGGTATTCGCCTCGCCCTCAAGCAGGGTGAGTGGATCCCGTTCCCGACCTACGAGCAGCTCGAGGAGTCGGTTTTCGAACTGATCGTCGCCGGGCGCCGCAACGAGTCGGGTGAGATCGACATCATCATGGTCGAGGCGGGCTCTACGCCTGACGGCGTCAGGCTCATCAACGAAGGTCAAGCGCCTTCCGACGAGGAGACCGTCGCCAACGGCCTCGAGCTGTCCAAGCAGTACATCTCCGAGTCCATCGATCTCCAGCTGGAACTGGCCTCCAAGGTCGAGAAGAAGCAGGTCGAGTGGACACTGACGGCGGACTACACGCCTGAGATGTTCGACCGGGTCAGCGGCGCGGCCACGGCGAAACTCGCCGACGTGATCCGTATCGCCGACAAGCAGGAGCGCAACCTGGCCCAGGATGCCGCGTATGCGGCCGTGCTCGCCGAACTCGGCCTGGACGGCGAGGACGCCGACAAGGACGAGGTCGGCCAGGCCAAGCGCGCCTTCAAGTCGGTTCTCAAAGACATGATGCGCCAGCGCGTCGTGGAAGATGGTGTCCGGATGGACGGGCGCGGTCCCAAGGATCTGCGCCAGCTGACCGCAGAGGTCGGTGTCGTCGGCCGTACCCACGGATCAGGGCTGGTCCAGCGGGGCGAGACCCAGGTGCTCAACCTGACCACGCTGGGCATGCTCAAGATGGAGCA
>JBFGRR010000252.1:0-2705 GCA_041567215.1 Acidimicrobiia bacterium
GCCTGGAGGTAGCCGGAACCGCGCTCAGCCGGGCATTGTGAAGCCGACCACCGCGCCACCGTCAGGGGCGTTCTCGGCGAAGACCTTCCCCCCATGTGCCTCGACGACGTGCTTGACGATGGCCAGCCCTAGACCCGAGCCGGGTTCCGACCGTGCCGACTGAGAGCGGTAGAACCGTTCGAAGATCCGTGGGAGATCCTCGGGGGGAATGCCCTCCCCGTGGTCTCTGACGTCGAGTCTCCCCCCGCGGACGGCTATCTCGATGGTTTGGTCCTCGGGGCTCCATTTGATCGCGTTGTCGATGAGGTTGGATATAGCCCTCTCCAGCTGGCCTGCCCGACCGGCCACTTCACGCTCCCCGTCGATGGTCACCACCACGATCGACCGCCCGCTGCGGCGTCGGAACCGGGCAGCCACGGAGTCGGCCAGGTCTGCGAGGTTGACCCCCCGGACCGGCTCGTCGGAGTGCCTGACGTCGGTTGCGAGGTCGACCAGCTCGACTGCCAGGTCGCTGAGCTCCTTCGTCTCGACGAGAGCGGCGTCGAGGAGCTCCTGCCTCTGGGCAGGATCGAGGCTCTCATCCCGCTTGATGAGGGTCTCCAGGTTGGTGCGCAGAGCCGTCAGCGGTGTACGGAACTCGTGGCCGGCGTCCGATATCAGTCTCTGCTGCTGGCTGCGTGACTCGCCCAGCGCCCGCAACATGGTCGTGAAGGCTGCCGCGAGCCTGCCGATCTCCCCGGGGGCGCGGGTGTCGAGATCTGCCTCGAGGCTCTCGGTCTCGGCCACCCGCTCTGCGGTGGCCGTCAGGACCTCGATGGGGCGGACGGCCCTCCTGGCGAGCAGCCATCCGACCAGACCGGCCAGCAACACCGCGATGGCGCCGACCGTCGAGAGGCGGGCGATCAGCGCCGCCAGCGCCTCGTCGATGTCGGTCACATCGACGGCGATCTGGAGGGCACCTCCGATGCGCTGGCGCTGGGGGCCAGGCAGCGAGACGTGCGCGACGACCATGCGGTGGTTTACCCCTCCGATTTCGACATCCTCGAAGAGCGGAGGCCCGGGGCTCGAAGCCAGTTCGAGCGCTCCAGAAGAGACCGGGGGAGCAGGGTCGCCCTCGAATGCCAGGACCAGGTCACCGTTGGCGTCGATGATCCGTACGACCGCATCCAGGTCCACGAGGGGCCCCAAGCCCACTGGACCGCCGGGACCACGCCCCGGCATCCCGTCCCTGAAGCTGAGCAGGCTCGCGGATTCGATCCGTGTCAGCAGGTCTTCGTCCACCTGAGAACGTAGCTGTGAACTGGTCGAATACAGCGAGACCCCGATGATCGCCCCGATGGCGAATGCAGCCACCGTGGACAGTGTCAGCGCCCAACGCCAGCGAAGGCTCATCGCGCTCTCGCCACGTAACCGACGCCCCTGACGGTGTGGATCAGGCGCGGTTCGCCCCCCGCCTCGGTCTTCCTGCGGAGGTATCCGATGTAGACGTCGAGGGAGTTCGATGTGGTCTCGAAGTCGTAGCCCCAGATTCGCTCGTAGATGACGTCGCGAGGCAAGACGATCTCGGAGTTGAACACCAGCAACTCGAGCAGGTCGAACTCGGTCTTGGTCAGCTCGACTTCGCGGTCTCCCCGGTGAACCCGTCGAGCGTCCGGGTCGATCCGGAGATCCGCGAGTTGGAGTACGTCGGTGCCCCCGGTCACACCACTTCGTCGGAGCAGAGCCCGGACCCTCGCCAGCAACTCGTCGAGCGCGAAAGGCTTGACCAGGTAGTCATCGGCACCGGCGTCGAGGCCGGCAACGCGGTCGGTCACCTCATGGCGGGCGGTGAGCATGAGGATCGGCAGGCCCACCCCGTTGCGGCGGAGACGACGGGCCACTTCGAGGCCGTCGAGCCTCGGCATCATCACATCGAGGACTATCGCGTCGGGCGGATCGGAGCCGACCCGTTCGATGGCAGCGAAGCCGTCCGGTGCCGTGTCGACCGTGTAGCCCTCGAACTGGAGCGCGCGCGAGAGCGACTCCCGCACGCCGCGGTCGTCTTCGACGAGGAGCAGTCGGCCGTTCGACACAGTGAGGTCAGGCTACCGACACCTGTGTGCTGCTACCCGGTCGGTCCGCCGGTTCTCAGGTGATTCTCATCAGCCGACGAAGTCGGCGACCCACCCGTCGGAGGGATGTTCACGGATCTCGTGGAGAGGTCCCGTCTGGACTATCGAACCGGCTCGCATGATGGCCACGCGGTCGGAGACGGCTGCTGCCTCATCATGGTCGTGGGTGACATAGATGGCGGTGGCTCCGCGATCCCGCAGGATGCCGGCCGTATCGATGACCAGGCGCTCCCGGAGGCGCCGGTCGAGCGCCCCCACAGGTTCGTCGAGCATGACCAGCCGTGGCGACGGGGCGAGCGTGCGCGCCAGCGCTACTCGCTGCTGCTCCCCACCCGAGAGCCCGTCGATGGGACGGCCCTCGAATCCGGCGAGGTCAACCCAGGAGAGGGCCTCGGACACGCGCTCACGAATCTGGTTGCGCTCCAATCCGAGCATGCGCAACCCGAAGCCGACGTTCTCGCCGACATTGCGGTGGGGGAAGAGCGCATAGCTTTGGAACATCAGCCCGAAGCGGCGCTCGTGCGTCGGAAGATAGGTTATGTCTGCTCCGTCCCAGTGGACGGTTCCCCGGTCGGGGGTGTCGAGGCCGGCGAC
>JBFGRR010000253.1:0-2701 GCA_041567215.1 Acidimicrobiia bacterium
CGAGGAGGCCCGACACCTCGAAGAAGCGATGCGACGCCTAATGGAGGCCACCGGTCCGCAGCTCCTCACCGAACCCGGCATCGGTGTCATCCTCGCCGCCCAGATCGTCGTCTCATGGTCACATCCCGGCAGATGCCGCAACGAAGCCGCCTTCGCTCGCCTCGGCGGTGTCGCCCCCATCGATGCCACCTCAGGACAGAACCAGAACCGGCACCGCCTCAGCCGCGGCGGCGACCGCCAACTCAACCGTGCCCTCCACCAGATCATCACCATCCGCAGCCAATCGGACCCCCGCACCCAGGCCTACCTCGACCGTCGCACCGCCGAAGGCAAGACCCGCCGCGAGGCCCGCCGCTGTCTCAAGCGCTACCTCGCCCGCCACCTCTACCGACTTCTCGAGAACCCCCCGCAGACCACTTGACACAGATAGGAGCATCTCGATACCCCACTTCAGTCCGGTGGTGCGGCGTTCCTTGTGCCCATCGATGAACCGGATCATTTCTTCGGTTGGCGGTCGAGCTCCGCCCCGAAGAAAGCCGCTGCCGCCTTCAAGATCTCATTAGCGCGGCGCAGCTCCCGGTTCTCCCGCTCCAGCCGCTTCAACCGAGCCCGATCGTCCCCAGACAGCCCGCCACGGACACCAGCGTCCCGTTCAGCCTGGCGCACCCACAACCGCAGCGTCTCCGCTGCCATCCCCGACTTCTCCGCAACCGATGTGATCGCCGCCCACTCCGACTCGTACTCGTCCCGATGCTCCAACACCAGACGTACGGCCCGCTCCCGAACCGCATCCGGATACTTCCCCTGTCGCTTCGTATGGACTCCATCCTTCCAAAGGTCAGAGCCTCTACGAAACCCGGGGAGGTAGTGTTTCGACGCAGCCCGGGAGTCATCCAACGAGTCGAGGGTCTGGCCCACTACACGTTGCCCCGCCAACTGCTGTCCTGATCTGGGGGACCGGCGTATCTGGGGATGCCCTGTCGGTCATTCGACGGCCTCCAAGAGGATCGGCCTGCCATGACCGTTACCCGACGGCGCCGGCCTTGGCCATGTTGATCTCGATGAGTCGGTTCATCTCGACGGCGTATTCCATCGGCAGCTCCCTGACGACGGGCTCGATGAAGCCGGCCACGATCATCGACGTGGCCTGTTCCTCGGTCAGTCCGCGGCTCATCATGTAGAACAGCTGATCGTCTCCCACCTTCGAGACCGTGGCCTCGTGCCCGATCTGCGAGTTGGACTCCTCGATCTCCATCGAGGGGTACGTGTCGGAGCGAGAGTGTCCGTCGAGGATCAGCGCGTCGCACCGGACGAAGGCCTTCGAGCCCTCGGCACCGGGCTCGATCCGCACCAATCCCCGGTATCCGGCACGGCCGCCGTCTTTGCTGATCGACTTGGAGATGATGAGCGACGTCGTGTTCGGGGCGACGTGAACCATCTTGGCGCCGGCGTCCTGATGCTGACCGTCGCCGGCGAAGGCGATCGAGAGCACCTCGCCGTGGGCGCCCTCCTCCATCAACCACACCGCCGGGTACTTCATCGTCAGCTTCGATCCCAGGTTGCCGTCGACCCATTCCATCGTGGCGTTCCTGTAGGCCGCCGCTCGCTTGGTGACGAGGTTGTAGACGTTGTTGGACCAGTTCTGGATGGTCGTGTACCGGCAGCGTCCGCCTTCCTTCACCACGATCTCGACGACGGCAGAGTGAAGCGAGTCGGACGTCCACACCGGTGCGGAGCACCCTTCCACGTAGTGCACGAAGGCGCCCTCGTCGACGATGATCAGCGTGCGCTCGAATTGCCCCATGTTCTCGGCGTTGATCCGGAAATAGGCCTGGAGCGGCTGATCGACGTGAACACCCGGCGGCACGTAGATGAACGAACCCCCTGACCAGACGGCCGAGTTGAGCGCAGCGAACTTGTTGTCATTGGGTGGGATGATCGTCCCCAGGTACTGCTGAACGATTTCGGGGTACTCGCGGACCGCCGTGTCCATGTCACAGAACAGCACACCGAGACCTGCCAGGTCGTCGCGGTTGCGGTGATAGACGACCTCCGACTCGTACTGGGCCGTGACGCCGGCGAGGTACTTCCGCTCGGCTTCCGGTATGCCGAGCTTCTCATATGTCGACTTGATGGATTCGGGGACCATGTCCCAGTCTTTGGCCTGACCTTCGGTCGGCTTGATGTAGTAGAAGATGTCATCGAAGTCGATGTCATCGAGCGAGCCACCACCGCCCCATGTGGGCATCGGCTTGGCGAGGAAACGCTTGTAAGCCTTGAGACGGAACCGGAGCATCCATTCGGGCTCGTGCTTCATCAGCGACATCTCGCGGATGATCTCTTCGCTCAGGCCCTTCTTCGGCTTGAACACGTAACCGTCTTCGGCGTCGTGCCAGCCGAGCTTGTACGCGCCCAGATCGATGTCAACGACTGCAGTCATGTGTTCAACTCTTTTCCTTTCGACGTGTCCGTGGCCCTTGGAACGAGCCAGAGCCGAATGTTCTCGATACCGATGTTCAAGGTTGATCAGGCCTCGACAGCCCTGCGAGGGGCGGCGGCGAAGGCCGTCGAACCGCCGTGTCCAGTGAGCCGATCGGGCCTACTCGGCGTTGGCCGCCGACTGCTCGATACGCTTCAGCTGATCGCGGTCGCCCAATGTCCTCCGCCGGCGGGAGCGGTAGACCAGGCCGAAGAACTCATC
>JBFGRR010000254.1:0-2694 GCA_041567215.1 Acidimicrobiia bacterium
CCGTGTGGAAAAGATTTGGCAGCGGATTTGGGAGACGGAGTCAGATGGAGGCCCAGCCGACGCCAGAGACGTGGCACGAGTTTCGGGAAGCGCTCCGCAGGACCGTCACACCCGTCACCTGGCAGACGTGGCTCGACCCGTTGCGGCCGGAGACCGTGCACGACGGCACCGTGCGCCTCCTCGCGCCGAGCCAGTTCCACCTTCGTTGGGTGCGCGAGAAGCACTTGGCGACCATCGAGCACGCGATCGCGGCGACGTTCGGGGCGGCGACGCGCGTCTAGCTCGACGCCCGCGAGGGCGGCGCAGACCAGGGTGCGGCGGCCATCGCCCTCGAGGAGCAGGGCGACGAGGAAGAGGAGGAGGCTCCCGACCCGGCGCCGCCGGTCCAGCAGCTCCCGGACGACCCCGACGACCTGGTCAAGAAGTACCAGTTCGACAACTTCGTCGTCGGTCCGTCCAACCGCTTCGCCCACGCGGCGGCCATGGCCGTGGCGGAACGGCCCGGGACTCGGTACAACCCGTTGTTCATCTACGGCAGCGCCGGACTCGGCAAGACCCACCTGCTCCACGCCGCCGGTCACCACACCCTCGACATGCACCCGGGCAAGGCCGTGCGCTACGTCACGTCCGAGCAGTTCCTCAGCGAATTCATCGACGGCATCCGGCGCAGGAACACCGACGAGTTCAAGAACCGGTACCGGACCATCGACCTGCTGCTCCTGGACGACGTCCAGTTCTTCCAGGGCAAGGAGCAGATCCTGGAGGAGTTCTTCCACACCTTCAACCACCTCTACGAGGCGGGCAAGCAGGTGGTGGTGTCGTCAGACCGCCACCCGAAGCACCTCGACACGCTGGAGGACCGCCTCCGCAGCCGCTTCGAGTGGGGTCTGCTCACCGACATCCAGCCGCCCGACGTGGAGACCCGCCTCGCCATCCTGCGGCTGAACGCCGAGTTCGCCCCCCAGCCCGTGCCCGCTGCCGTGCTCGAGTTCATCGCCCAACACGTCTCGGAGAACATCCGTGAGTTGGAAGGGGCGCTCACCCGGATCACCGCGTATGCATCGCTGACCGAGCAGAGCATCGACATGGCCATGGCCACCGACGTCCTGCAGGACCTCATCCCCGAGAAGGTCACCCGCCCGGTGACGATGGCCGAGATCATCCAGGCGACATCCGAGTCCTTCGACCTCTCCGTCGCCGAGCTCACCGGCCCGAGTCGCCGGCAGCCCCTCGCCCGGGCCCGCCAGATCGCCATGTACCTCTGTCGCGACCTGACCGACCATTCGCTGCCGAAGATCGGCCGCGAATTCGGCGGCAGGGACCACACCACCGTCATCCACGCCCTGGAACGGGTTCGCTCCCTGATGCGCAGCGACCAGGACATCTTCGATCGGGTCACTGCGTTGTCCCACGCCCTGAGGAGAACTTGACGTTGCCCACAACTGCCGTCCCGGAATCCCCACCGCCGCTGCACGAGTCACATCCCGTCCACAGCCCCCACCCCCAGCCGCCGCGCCGGCCCCGCTTGCCGATCGACGAGTTCTCCCCGGAATCCCCCATCCCTACTACAACTATCACCTGAGTATTCGAAGAAAACCAGGAGCAGAAGGACCACACCTGTGCGCATACGAGCCGAACGAGACGACCTTGCCGACGTCCTCTCCCGGGCCGCCCGGGGCGTAGGGGCCCGCTCGCCCCAGCCCATCCTCCAGGGCTTGCTCTGTGACGTTCAAGGCAATCGCTTGCACGTCACCGGCACCGACCTCGAGATGACGGTCAGGACGGAGCTGGAGGTGGAAGTCCTCGAGGAGGGCCGCACGGTGATCCCGGCGCGCCTGTCGTCCGACGCCGTCAAGAAGCTGCCGCCGGGGGCGGTGGTGATGAACGTCGCCGACGGCGAGGTGGAGATCGCGGGCGGTGGCCCGAAGTTTCGCTTCAGAGAGCAGAAGGTGGAGGACTACCCGAACCTGGCGGAGCCGTCGATGGAGGGCGCCGTCGATGTCGAGGGCGCCGTGCTCGCTGGTGCCGTGGCGCAGGTGGGGGTGGCGGCGTCGACCGACGAGAACCGGCCGATCCTCACGGGAGTGTTGTTCGAGGAGCACGAAGGGTCGCTGCGGCTGGTGGCGACGGACTCCTACCGGTTGGGGGTGCGTGACCTGCCCGACGTGGCGGCGCCGGTGCAGGGGCTCGTGCCGGTCCGGGGCCTGAAGGAGCTGGATCGCACGATCGGGGCAGAGACGGTCACGGTGGCGCTGGCGGACCGGGAGGCGGCGTTCCGCTCCCCGCGCGGCACGCTGACGGTGCGCTTGATCGAAGGAACGTTCCCGAACTACCGCCAGCTCCTGCCCGAGAACTACCCGAACCGTCTCGTGGTGGGGAAGGAGGCCCTGCTGGAGGCGATCGACCGCGCCGCCCTGGTGGCGGAAGACCACATCCCGGTGCGGATGTCGATGACGTCCGGCGGAGTGGAGATCACCGTCACCCGTCAGGACGTCGGTGGCGAGACCGAGATGGTGGAGGGGGACTACACCGGCGAGGACCTGACGATCGCATTCAACCCGCGGTACCTGAACGACGGGGTGGGGGCGGTCAAGGACAAGGAGTTCGTGATCGAGACGACCGACTCCCTCAAGCCCAGCCTCATCCACGGCGCCGAGTCGGAGGGTTTCCGTTTCCTCCTGATGCCCGTCCGGC
>JBFGRR010000255.1:0-2680 GCA_041567215.1 Acidimicrobiia bacterium
TCGAAGACCGGCAGCGACCTCGTCGGCGAGGCAAACGGGATCATTCCCGACCGTGAGCTCTTCAAGTCGTGGCAGGAGTTGCAGCGTGAGAACGAGGACGCGCCCACGCTGCTCGACCCCAGCAGGCTCGAGCTGGCGGACCCCTGGTTCGGAGGCGACCTGATGAACACGGCGATCGGCCAGGGCGCCGTCAGCGCGACGCCGTTGCAGGTGGCGGTTTCCTATGCGGCCCTGGCGAGTGGGGGCAAGGTGTGGAAGCCCTACGTCGTGTCCCAGATCCGCAACGTGGACGACGCCCTCGTGTACGTCGGCAGGCCCGAACTGGTCAGGGACCTCGCATTCACCCCCGAACACACGCAGTCGTTCCTCACCGACCTCGGGCGGGTCGTCTCGCGGGGGACCGCTGCCTCGGCCTTCTCGGACTTCGGCCCGTCGAAGTCGCTGGTGGGAGGCAAGACGGGAACAGGGCAGTCGCTCGCCACCAGGGACAACCATGCCTGGTTCGCAGGGGTGGCACCGCTCGACGACCCGCAGTACGTGGTGGTCGTCCTCATCGACGAAGGCGGCAGTGGTGGTGCGGTGGCGGCCCCCGTGGCCCGCTACATCCTCCAATACCTGATGGGTGAGGAGCTAACGCCCATCGTCGCCGGGGCGGTGGCCGACTGATGGTTTCCGTCGCCGGCAAACCCGCCGTATCCGACCGGCCGAAGAACCGGCCCGACTTCATCCTGCTCAGCGCGGTGCTGGCGCTCTCTGCTTTCGGCGCCCTGATGATCTTCTCCGTCACCAGGTTCGGCTTGGAGCGGTCGAACGTCCTTCCCACGGTGTCCATGGAGCGACAGTTGATCTTCGTCACCGCCGGCCTGATCGCCTTGGCCGGTTTCTCGGCGATCGACTATCGGAGCCTTCGCGACTATCTGCCCCTCATCTACGGCGGGGTCCTGGTTCTCCTGTTCGCGGTCTTCCTGTTCGACCCGGTCAAGGGAGCCCGGCGCTGGATCCCGCTCGGATTCTTCAACCTCCAGCCTTCGGAGTTCGCCAAGCTGGCGACGATTCTCGCCCTCGGGTACCTCCTGTCGAAAGAGCGAGAGACCGCCCTGTTGCCTTGGAAGGTGATCGCCCAGGCACTGGCGCTGACCCTCATTCCGGCTTTGCTCATCTTCGCCCAGCCCGATCTGGGCACCACTCTCACCTTCCCGTTCATCGTGCTCGTGATGCTCTTCGGGGCCGGCATGCGCTGGAGGCAGTTCGCCGCATTGATCGGTGGTGGGGCTCTGGCGATCCTGGTGATGTTCCAGGTGGGCATCCTCCGCGACCACCAACTCAACAGGATCAAGGTGTTCCTCGATCCGAGCATCGACCCGCAGGGCATCGGATACAACCTCAAGCAGTCGAAGCTGGCGATCGGCTCAGGTCAGCTCTTCGGCAAAGGCCTGTTCCAGGGAACCCAGACCAATCTGTCATACGTGCCCGAGCAGGAGACCGACTTCATCTTCACTGCAGTCGGCGAGCAACTCGGTTTCGTCGGCGGAATCCTGGTGCTGGCGGTGTTCCTGATCATCATCTGGCGCCTGCTGGTGATCGCCGTCCACGCCAGGGACAAGTTCGGCTCGTTGATCGTGATGGGGGTGGCCGGGATGATGATGTTCCACGTGTTCATCAACATCGGGATGACGATCGGCATCGCACCGGTCACCGGGCTACCGCTGCCATTCCTGAGCCAGGGTGGCTCGTTCTACATGGCCATGGCGCTGTCGATCGGCATGGCGAACTCGGTGTGGCTCAGGCGCTCACGGGTCCGTAGCGAGACATTCGCGGGCTGAACCCGGCGGTCGATCGCATCGCTACCCTCGCCTTCATGTATCGACGCCCCCATACAGGCTGGACCGAGGTCATCTGCGGCCCCATGTTCTCCGGTAAGAGCGAGGAGCTGATCCGCAGGGTCACTCGATCGAAGATCGCCCGGATTCCCGTCCAGACCTTCAAGCCGGCGCTCGACAACCGGTACGCAGACGCCGAGGTGGTCTCCCACAGCGCACATCGCGTCGAGGCCATCCCGGTTCCCGACAGCGACACGCTGCTGCATCGCGTGGAGGACGCGACCGTGGTGGTGGGCATCGACGAGGCACAGTTCTTCGACCTCGGCCTGGTCGAAGTGGTGGACCGCCTGGCCCATGCCGGCAAGCAGGTCATCATCGCCGGTCTCGATCTCGACTACCTGAGGCGGCCTTTCGAACCGGTGCCGGCGCTGTGCGGGCGCTCCGAGTACGTGACCAAGATGCTGGCTGTTTGCCATCGCTGCGGAGCGCCGGCCCTGTACACGCAGCGAATCGTCCGTTCCGACAGCCTGGTGGTTCTCGGTGCGGAAGGGTCCTACGAGGCGCGTTGCCGGGCGTGTTACGACCCGACCGAGCCGGAGCAGCCCGCCCTCGGTCTGCTCGATCCGGTATCGGAATCCGCCGACCTGCTGCTACCCTGACCAGGTCGGGTCTGTACCCGGCAACCCAGGAGTTTGGGGCAGCCGCTAAGCGGCGAGTTGCCTTCAGCCTCAACGCGTAGGCCCGGAGACCTTGCCCGTGGACACTTCCTCTCGATACAGCATGCTCACCTCCATATCGGCGGCTGACTCGACGATGTCCCCCGGCGGCGTACACCGGAGAGATTCAGGAGCCTTGATACA
>JBFGRR010000256.1:0-2666 GCA_041567215.1 Acidimicrobiia bacterium
GAAACTCATGCGGCTCAAAACCAGGCTGGCCGTTGCGCCTGCGGCCACCACCGATGCCACCGCGGCCGGGGCGAGAACCGAGAGAAGTCTCGAGTTGTCGGAGGCGACGCCCCATCCGAGGGTGGCGAGGATCGCCACCAGCATCGCCAGGCCAAACCCCGCCCCTCCAAGCAGGTGACCGGCGGCTGCGCCGGCGAAGGCCGACAGGAGGATCGGGATCAGTGGGATGTCCCGGCCCCGATCGGCAGCGGCAGAGCCCACGTCCATCGCCCAGGCGCCCACGACGCCGACGACCGCGGCAGCCCACCAATCCGGCCCGCCGAGTGCGTTGGCGGCGATCAACACCACGGCGACGACCACGGCAGCCAGCCAGCCAGGGAACAACAAGCGCCCATCGAGGGCGCCTCCCGAAACCGGTGGGATCACGGCCACCTCGTCGCCTTCCGAGACCGCGTCGTCGGGATCGGCCTCATCGCCATTCAGCCACACCCTGGCGCGTTTCAGACCTGCCACGAAGGACGCGCCGAATCGTTCGGAGGCGGCTTCGAGTACTTCACCGACGGTGGCTCCATCGATGTCGGCGCGGTCGACACCAGCGGCTTCTCGCAGCCCTGCAAAGAGACGGAGTGTGACCATCACGGCCACGATACCGGGTTATCGGGATCGGACGTGTCCGGCGGCCCGTCCGGCTCCCTTCGACACGTCGCGAGATGCGGGTACGCTCGCCGCATGACCGATGCTCCATTGGTGGCCGTCGAAGTCCCCATGGTGGGCGACGAGCGACGCAAGCACTGGGCCAAGGTCGTCCACTCCGTGGACACCTCCAAGGCGTCGGGGTGGGCTTTCGTCGGAGACTTCATCGCAGCGGGGGGGATCCAGGACGTGCCCGCCGGGTCTGTCGTGCTCGTCTACGGAGAGAAGGGCTCCCGCGCCAACCCCCAGATCGAGGCACGGGTATACACGGCCAACCCCGATGCGACTCTCACTCCGCACGTAGCCGCCCGCGGAAGGGCCTGGGCCCGCACCCTTCGCGATACCGTGGAGGAGTTGCTGGCAAGCGACCTCCCGACCCGATCGGACTGGCGCGTGGACCTCCTCGGGTTCACCGACGAGGCCCTGGCGGAGGAACTGCGTCGGAGAGGTTGGGGAGTGTCGGCGCCACCTGCAGATCGACAGTGACCGGGAGCAGATATCGATGAAACAGATCGTGATCAACGAGACAGGCGGGCCGGAGGTCCTCTCATGGCAGGAGGCCACTCCGGGGCCGCTGGCGGGGGGTGCCCTGCGCATCCGGCTGGGAGCCGCCGGACTCAACTTCATCGACACCTATCACCGCACCGGGCTGTATCCCGTCTCGTTCCCGTTCGTACCCGGCATCGAAGGCTCCGGCACCGTCGAGGCCGCAGGTGACGACACCGAGGGTTTCGAGGTGGGGGACAGAGTGGCCTGGGCGAACGGGCCGGGTTCCTACTCCGAGGTGGTGGACCTCGCCGCCGAAGCCGCAGTGAAGGTGCCCGACGACCTCGATCTCGACTCCGCCGCGGCGGTCATGCTGCAGGGGATGACCGCCCACTACCTGTGTGCCGACACCTATCCCCTCGCAGCCGGCGACAAGTGCCTCATCCACGCGGGCGCCGGCGGAGTGGGCCTGTTGCTGATTCAACTGGCCAAGCTCCGGGGAGCCGAGGTCTTCGCGACTGTGGGGTCAGCCGACAAGGCGGCACTCGCCGCCGGAGCCGGAGCCGACCACGTGATCGACTACAACGAAGTCGATTTCGGTGAAGCGGTCGAGGCGACCGCCGGACCCAAGCCGCTGCACGTGGTCTACGACGGCGTTGGCAAGAGCGTTTTCATGAAGAGCCTCGACCTGCTCCGCCCCCGGGGGATGATGGTCACCTTCGGAAACGCCTCCGGTCCCGTCGATCCCATCTCTCCCCTCGAACTGTCGAGGCGCGGATCGCTGTTCCTCACACGTCCGACCCTCTTCCACCACATCGCCGACCGCGCCGACCTGCTGCGCAGGGCCAACTACCTGTTTGCGTGGATGGCGTCCGGAGACCTGGACGTGCGGATCGGGCACCGAATACCCCTGCGCGACGCGGGCGAGGCGCACCGGATGCTCGAGGCGCGCCAGACCACCGGAAAGGTGCTCCTCATCCCCTGACGGCGGCGCCTCGGATCCGATCCATCGTGCGCATCACCATGAGGGTGTCTTCTAGAGGGTGAATCGGTGTCTCGGTGAGACCCTCCGCCAGGCAGCGATGGAACTCGGCGACCTCATGCACGAATCCGCGGTTGGGGACGTCGCGGGTCTCGATGAGGACCTCCCGCTGCCAGCGGTCGATGCGACTGGTGTGGTGAAAGGGAGCTTCGAGGGTCAGCCGGCCCAACGGCCCGGCAAGGGTGGCGGTGATGTCGCCGTCGGCCGCGAACGAGCAGCCGATCACCGAGAGGGCTCCCCCCTCGTGGCTCATCGTCGCGCCGAACTGGGCGTCCACCCCGGTCTCTGACTTCACCTCGGTCGCGGCCACCGTGAGCGGCTCCCCGGCGAGCAGGCATGCGAGCGTCAGTGGATAGATACCCACGTCGAGCAGGGCCCCGCCGCCCTGGCCGGGATCGAACCAGCGCCGGCGAGGATCGGGATCGGCAGGGATGCCGAACTCGGC
>JBFGRR010000257.1:0-2658 GCA_041567215.1 Acidimicrobiia bacterium
ATGATCGACATCTGCGACTTCGCGGTCGGCCTCTCCCGCCAGCTCTACGGCCTCACCATCGCCTCGGAGCGTCCCAAGCACCGCATGTACGAGCAGTGGCACCCGCTCGGTCCGGTAGGTGTGATCAGTTCCTTCAACTTCCCCGTGGCCGTCTGGTCGTGGAACGCCGCGATCGCCGCTGCCTGTGGCGACACCGTCGTCTGGAAGCCATCGGGCCAGACGCCCCTGACGGCGATCGCAGTCACCCGGATCGCCCAGCGAGTCATGGACGGGTCGGGTTTCGAAGGAGTGTTCAACCTGTTCGTGGGCCCCGGCCGCACCCTGGGTGACAGGATGGCCCGCGACCAGCGCGTGCCGTTGATCTCGGCGACGGGGTCGTGCGAAATGGGTCGCATACTCGCCCCTGCCGTTCACAAGCGATTCGGGCGAACGATCCTCGAACTGGGTGGCAACAACGCCATCATCGTGATGGACGACGCCGATCTCGACCTGGCCGTGCGGGCGGTGCTCTTCTCGGCGGTGGGAACGGCGGGCCAGCGGTGCACGTCGTTGCGGCGTCTACTCCTCCACAAGCCGATCGCGGCCGAGTTCACCCGGCGGCTGGTGGACGCCTACGGGCACATCTCGATCGGTGACCCCCTGGCCGAAGGCACCGTCATGGGGCCGTTGGTGTCGGAGAACGCGATCCGGGACATGATGGTGTCCCTCGAGATCGGCAAGGAGCAGGGCGGCGAGGTGCTCGCCGGCGGGAATCGGATCGACCGCCCTGGGTTCTTCGTCGAACCCACCATCGTCAAGATCTCCAAGGATGCCCCGATCACCAGGGAAGAGACCTTTGCTCCTTTGCTCTGGGTCATGGAATTCGACGACCTCGAGGAGGCGATCGAGATTCACAACGGTGTGCCCCAGGGCCTGTCGTCGGCGATCTTCACCGACTCGGTTCGCAGCGCAGAGCGCTTCCTGTCGCATGTCGGCTCGGACTGCGGAATCGCCAACGTCAACATCGGCACATCCGGAGCGGAGATCGGCGGAGCTTTCGGCGGCGAGAAGGACACCGGTGGCGGGCGCGAGTCGGGGTCGGACTCGTGGAAGGTGTATATGCGGCGGCAGACCAACACCATCAACTGGGGCGACGACCTGCCGCTGGCTCAGGGGATCGAGTTCGGGTGAGAGGTTCTGTGTGAGCGTCGAGAGTCCAGGCCGGTGACCATTTCAGGCGCGATGTGGTCGTTGCTCACGTCAACGGCGCTTCCGAATCCGTAGCATCCGAGCGATGAGCATCCGCGGCTCGGCCGGGGGTTCTTTCTGGCCAGGCTCAACTCACGTTCAGGGGGTGCTTGCTGCGCCCGTGTCCTTGGCCCTGTCTGCTCTCAGGTCCACGAGGGGTCCGTGGGAGAGGTCGCCTATCGCCAACGTCTAGATGCGTCTCGCGGCGGGATCGCACCGCCGGTACACCAATGGTTGCAGTTGGTCGATTGGAGATGAAATGAGAGGTTCACTCTCGTTCCAGCGGACCGCGGCGGTTACGGCCATCGTTTCCGGGCCCTTGGCCTACTCGAACATGATCCTCGGCATGATGGCGGTGGACTTCAACTTCGAGGTCTTCGAAAACATGCGGCTAGCGCTCGACACGGGAACACGCGGGGCTTCGCTGTTCCGGTGGAGCTTGATCGCCGACATGTTCGGCTACTACTTGCTGATCATTCCGCTGGCGATCGTTCTATGGCAGTGGCTCAAACCGAGAGATCCCGGCCGGGTCAGCTTGTTCGCCCTGTGTCTGATCAGTTACAGCTTGATAGGGGCCATCGGCGCGGCGATCCTGGCTGCGGTTTGGCCTCCGCTGATCGAGGCGTATTCCGCCAACCCAGAGCAGGCAGCATCTATCGCCGTGGTGTTCGATGCGTTCACCAGCATGGTCTACGTGGGGCTGTGGAACATCCTGGAGGAGTTCCTCGTGGGCATCGGACTCGTGGGATTCGGTTTGATGCTGCGTAGCGAACGCCGGGCCATCGGCAACACGACCCTGGTGCTCGGTGTGGCGACGCTGGTGGATTCGATCGGCACCATCATCGGGTTGGAAGCCGTGGCCCTTCCCGCTCTCTACGTCTATCTGATCTTGGCCCCCATCTGGGCTACCTGGTTCGGGATCGACCTGTTGCGCAGGCCCGTGCCGGTCGCTTGAGACAGACTCTTTTCCCCAAGGCAGGCCGGGGACGAGGGCGAGTCGCGTTCGTCCTTCACGAACTGGAGCAAGGGAGGGGTCCCCCCGCTACGCCCGTTTGACCGAACGCGCCGTGGAGAGCTGGTTCAGGCCGTGACGACCGCAATGTCACCTACCCGGGGAGCCAGGAGGCTGTGGCACTCCGGCCTTTGCTGAACTAACTCAGCTCGACGGGCACCGTAACGCTGGTGAGCCCATGTGCTTCGAGCGTGACAGCCACCCGTTCGATGGTCTCGGGGCGGGTTTCGGGCCACTCCAGGCCCTCGGGCCGCACCCCGTGGTGCCGGTAGGCCATAAGACGCACGGGTAGTGCCGGGTTGACCTGGCGCACGAAACGCGCATACAACCGCAACTCTTCCTCGAGATCGGTCAGTCCTTCGATGACCAGGAGCCGGATCTCGACGAGCCGGTCGCGGTCGCTGAGCAGTCGGATGGAG
>JBFGRR010000258.1:0-2629 GCA_041567215.1 Acidimicrobiia bacterium
CAGGGAGCGATGGCCCGCCGGCTGACCTACATCATCGGCGCCGTGGTCGGGGCTTCGGGGGTCACGATGATCCCTGCAGCGGCAGTTGCGCTCGGATACGGGGAACGGAGCGAGGCCCTGGCCATCATTGCTGCAGCGCTGCTCACGATGGCGGCAGGTGGTCTGGCCTGGCGCTTCGTCGGCGTAACCGGCACTCTCACGTCGAAGGAGGGTTTTGCGGCAGTCGGCCTCTCGTGGTTCGTGATGTCCATGTTCGGAACCCTGCCGTACCTGCTCACCGGATCGATCCGGTCGCTGACCGACGCCTACTTCGAAACGGCGTCGGGATTCACGACCACCGGAGCATCGATCCTGGCGGACCCCGGGGTCCTGTCCCACGGCGTGCTGTTCTGGCGCTCCACCACCCAGTGGCTCGGCGGAATGGGTGTCATCGTGCTCTCGATCGCCATCCTGCCGCTCCTGGGCGTCGGAGGCGTACAGCTTGCGAGGGCCGAGTCACCCGGACCGACGCCCGACAGGCTGACGCCCCGGTTCCAGGAGACGGCGAAGCGGCTGTGGCTCCTCTACGCCCTGATCACCCTTGCCGAAGCCTTGTTGCTCTGGGCCGGTGACATGAACCTGTTCCAGGCCGTCAACCACGCCTTCACGACCATGTCCACAGGAGGTTTCGGCACCGAGGCCACGTCGATCGCCGGCTTCTCGCCGTATGTCCAATGGGTGGTAACGGTCTTCATGTTCATCGCCGGAGCTTCATTCGCACTCCACTTCCGAGCCCTTCGAAGGCCAGTCGAGTACTGGAAGAGCGTGGAGTTCAGGCTGTACGCGGCCATAAGCCTGGGTGCGGCGCTGATCATCTTCGGCGGGATCGTCGGTCCCGGCGTCGACCTGGGAACAGCGGCCCGGGACGCTGCCTTCACCTCGATGACCCTGATCACCACGACGGGTTTCGCCACCGCCGACTTCGGCGCCTGGCGCCCCGCCCTCCAGATATTCGTCGTCGGCCTCATGTTTCTGGGCGGCATGGCGGGTTCGACCGCCGGCAGTGTGAAGACCTTCAGAGTGGGGATTCTCGCCAAAGCGGCCCACGCCGACCTGCGCAGGCTGGTCCACCCGAAAGCGGTGTTCGTCACGAAGTTCGGAAGAGACCGCGTTCGCCCCGAGATCGTCGAGAGCATCCAATCGTTCTTCCTCTTCTACATCCTCATCTTCATGGTCTCGACTTTCCTGGTGGCGTTCATCGACGCCAACGTCACCGAGGATCTGGACCTGGTGACGGCGGCGAGCTCGGTGGCCGCGAGCATCGGCAACATCGGCCCGGGATTGGGAGAGGTCGGCCCGACCGGCAACTACGCGGGCCTTCCCCAAGCGGCCAAGTTGCTCCTCTCCACGCTCATGATCATCGGACGCCTGGAGATCTTCCCGGTGCTGCTGCTCTTCACCAGGGATCTCTGGAAGCGCTGAGGCCACCTGGGTGGCGGTGTGGTCTTCATCCTCGCGGCCGCTGCCATCCACGGGTTCGGCCGCAGACGGGTGGGCTCCTAGCGGGCCAGGACCACCAAGTCGTCGCGGTGGATCGCTTCCCGCCCGTCTTCGGCCTTGCGGCCCGCCATCTCGCCAAGCGTGGCCGAATCCATCCTCACGACCCCCTTGGCCACGAGTTCGCTTCCGGTCGTGTAGACCTCGACCGCGGCACCCTCGTTGAAGACCCCGGAAACGGAGACCAGTCCAACGGTGAGCAGCGAGCTCCCCCGGCCCACAAGGGCGGTGACTGCGCCATCGTCGATGGTCAGCCGACCTTCGGCGGGCTGGCCGAAGGCGATCCACAATTTGCGAGCGGGCAGGCGCTCTGGGCGAGGGTCTATCCAGGTCCCGACGTCTCCGCCAGCGAGCGCGTGTCGAACCGCGTCTGCATCGTTGGCGTCTGCGATGACGGTGGGCACCCCGGACCACGCCGCCATCCGCGCGGCGGCGATCTTCGTGCCGATGCCGCCGCTCCCGAGCGGGCCGGCGCTTCCCCGGGCCAGCCTGTCGAGGATCTCATCGGTGTGACGGACCGCCGTCAACAACTCGGCTCCACCATTCGACCGGGGATCGTCGGCGTGGATCCCCTTGGTATCCGTGAGGATCACCAGAAGGCCCGCAGCCACCAGGTGAGACACGAGGGCGGCCAGCCGGTCATTGTCTCCGATGCGGAGTTCCTCGATCGCCACGGTGTCGTTCTCGTTGACTATCGGGACGATCCGTCTTGCGAGCATCCAGTCGAAGGCCGACCGGGCATGCAAGTACTGCTCGCGGTCCCCCAGCACGGACTTGGTCAGGAGAACCTGTCCGGCGACGATCCCCAGCGCAGCAAACCGGACCGAGTAACGCTCCATCAACCGACCCTGCCCCACGGCGGCCGCTGCCTGCAGGGCCCCGACATCGTTGGGCCTGCGAGCGATCCCCAGAGCGGGAAGGCCCGCCGCCACGGCGCCCGAGGTGACCAGCACCGTCGGGTGCCCGAGCGCCATGGCGCCTTGCACCTGAGACACAACCCGGTCCAGCGCGCTTTCATCGATGCCCACACCTGCAGAGGTGAGACTGGACGATCCGACCTTGACGACCAGGGTGGAACCGGGAGGTGTGGCCC
>JBFGRR010000259.1:0-2621 GCA_041567215.1 Acidimicrobiia bacterium
CCAGGGCATCACCTACTTCGTGGTCGACATGGAGGCTCCCGGTGTCGATGTTCGTCCGCTCTATCAGATCACGGGCGAGGCCGAGTTCAACGAGGTCTTCTTCAGCGATGTGCGCATCCCCGACGACCAGCGCATCGACGAGGTCGGAGCCGGGTGGCGGGTCTCGATGACGACCCTCATGAACGAGCGGGTCGCCATCGGCGGCAACACGGTGTCACGAGGCTCAGGCGTCATCTCCGGGGCACTCGATGTCTGGAGACGCCTGGAACTCACCGACGAGGTCCTCAGAGACCAGCTCGTGCATCTCTGGGCGGAAGCGGAAGCGCTCAGGCTCACCTCGATTCGCGCCAACGAACTGGCGGCCCGCGGTACTCCGGGACCGGAGGGGTCCACCGGGAAACTCACCTGGGCCGATCTGAACAAACGCATCAGCTCCTTCACGATGGACCTGCTCGGGCTCGAGGGCACGCTTTTCCCGGGTGGCTATGAGCTCAAGCGTCCCCAGCAGGGTTCGGAACGCACACCCCAGCACACCTTCCTTCGAACCCGTGCCAACTCGATCGAAGGAGGGACGTCGGAGATCATGAAGAACATCCTCGGCGAGAGGGTGCTCGGGCTTCCGGGCGAACCGAGAGTCGACAAAGACCTCCCATGGAAGGAGGTCCCGCGCGGATGACCGTCTCCTATTCACCCACCGAAGAGACCGCTCTGATCCGATCCACCACCCGCCAGTTCCTCGAAGAGGTAGTCCCGATGACTCGCGTGAGGGACATGATGCTCGGCGACGGCTTCGAGATGGAGGTGTGGAAGGCAATGGCCGACCTCGGCTGGCAAGGCCTCGCCATTTCTGAAGAGCATGGAGGAGCCGGTTACGGGATGGTGGAACTGGCCGTGGTGCTCGAGGAGATGGGAAGACTGCTCACCCCGGGGCCGTTCTTCGCCAGCGCCGTGCTGGCCACCCAGGCGATAGTCAACGCCGGTACCCCGGAGCAGCAATCCGCGCTGCTGCCGCGCCTGGCCTCTGGGGCGGAGATCGGGACGCTGGCCACCTTCGAACACCCGCGAGGCTGGGACTCGGGCGGGGTGGGCGCGATCGCTTCTCCCTCCAATGGCGGATGGGTGCTCGACGGTGAGAAACGGTTCGTCCTCGACGCCGCCGCTGCCGACTTGGTGATCGTGGCTGCACGCACCGGCGGCGGACCGGACGGGGTGGGCTTGTTCGTCGTGGAGCTGCCACAAACGGGTGTCGAGATCACACCGATGCAGGAGTTGGACGTGACCCGCCGCCAGTACGAGGTCCGCCTCGACAAGGTGAAGGTCGGGAAGGATGCTCTCCTGGGCGGCAGTCCGGGATGGATGCCGATCCTGGTGACGCTCTGCCAGGCATCGACCGGGCTAGCCGCCGAGCAGGTCGGCGGCGCACAGCGGTGTCTCGACATCGCCGTGGAACATGCGAAGAACCGGTACCAGTTCGGTAGGCCCATCGGGTCGTATCAGGCGATCAAGCACATGTGTGCCGACATGCTGGTTCGGGTCGAGCAGGCTCGCTCCTGTGCTCTTCACGGCGCCCACACCTTCGATGACTTCGACGAACTCCCGATCTCGGCCGCGCTGGCCGGCGCCTACTGCTCGGAGGCCTACGAGTGGGTGGCCGGCCAGACGATCCAGGTGCTCGGCGGGACCGGGTTCACCTGGGAACACGACATCCACCTCTACTTCAAGAGGGCGAAAGCCTCCTCGCTCCTGCTGGGTGATCCCCTCTACCACCGCCGGATGCTCGCTGACGCGATCGGGCTCTGAAAGGAGAACCATGGCTGAGCAGATTCCCCTCGATCGGCTCTCGGACCATGTGGGGAGAGAGGTCCATGTCTCGGATTGGCTGACCATCGACCAGGAGCGGATCCAGGCATTTGCAGATGCGACGCTCGATCACCAGTGGATCCACGTCGATCCCGTCAAAGCGCAAGCGACGCCGTGGGGCAGCACCATCGCTCACGGGTACCTGACGCTCTCCCTGCTCCCTCATCTGCTCGGAGGCGGAACGATCGTCCCCGAGGGAACGGTGATGGCTGTCAACTACGGCTCCGAAAAGGTGCGCTTCCTCAACCCCGTGAAGGTGGGGAGCGCCATCAGGGCTCGGGTCGTGCTCGCCGAGGTCACCGAGAAGTCTTCTGGCCAGTGGCTCTTCAAGAACCAGGTGACGGTGGAGATCCAAGGTGAGGACAAACCGGCGATGGTGGCCGAAACGCTCACGCTGATGGTGGTCGCCTAGTGCGCGCTCTTGTCTGTTCCGAGTTCGGCCCGCTCGACCTTTTGTCGGTCGAAGAGGTCGCCGATCCGGTGCCGGAGGCCGGCGAAGTCGTGGTGCAGGTGGAGGCTGCCGGTGTCAACTTCCCGGATCTGTTGATAGTTCAAGGCCGGTACCAGGCTCGTCCCGCTGTGCCGTTCATCCCCGGCGCGGAGGCCGCCGGCGTGGTGGTGGAGACCGGGCCTGGAGTCGAGGATTTCCAGGTGGGAGACCGCGTGATCGGTCTGGGCCTGGTGGGGGCCTTTGCCGAGAAGTGGAAGGTGGCCGGCGCATCTCTCCTCCCGCGGCCGGCCGGGTTGAGTGCATCCGAGGC
>JBFGRR010000260.1:0-2620 GCA_041567215.1 Acidimicrobiia bacterium
GCGCCGGCGATGCTGGCCACGATGCGGGTGTCTCGCTCGGGGTCGAGCTTTCCAACGGCCAGGTAATCGACGAAACCGAGCGGCGTGGCGCCGGCTGCAGCGAGGTCGTCGACGCACATGGCGACGAGGTCATAGCCGACACCGTCCCATCGGCCGGTTCGCCTGGCGATTTCCAGCTTCGTTCCGACGCCATCGGTCGAGAGCATCATCACCGGGCGCGTGTATCCCTCGGGAAGCTCGACACCCGCCGCAAATCCACCGAAGCCTCCCACGACCATCGGTCCCCAGGTGGCGGTGACGAGGGGCGCGATCCGGCTCACATGGCGCTCGGCACCCTCCAGATCGACCCCGGCATCCCGGTAGGAGGGGCTCATTTCACCGGTTCGAGCACGAACTTCCCCGGTGCCCGCTCGACCTCGGTCGGATATATCCCCGAGACACAGGCCGTGCAGAAGCCGTCCGCCTTTGCTCCGGTGGCGACGATCACCCCTTCGAGCGACAGGTACCCGATCGAGTCGACGCCGAGATACGAGCGGATCTCGTCGACGCTCATGCGCGCGGCGAGAAGGAGGCTCTGGTCCGACGTGTCCATTCCGTAGAAGCAGGGCCATCGGTAGGGGGGCGAGGAGACCCGCAGATGGATCTCCTTGGCTCCCGCATCCTTCACCATCTGGATCAGTTGCCTGGTGGTGGAGCCGCGCACGATGGAGTCATCGACCAGAACCACCCGCTGTCCCTGGAAGGTGGCCGGGATCGGGTTCAGCTTCAGCCGGATGCCGCGATCACGGATCATCTGGCTGGGCTGGATGAATGTCCGTCCGACGTAGCGGTTCTTGACGAGGCCGTCGGCGTAGTGGATGCCGCTCGCTTCGGCGTATCCCTGCGCTGCCGGGATCCCGCTCTCGGGCACCGGCACGATCACGTCGGCGTTGGCCGGATGCTCCGCCGCCAGCGTCCTGCCCATCTCCTGGCGAGCCGCGAAGACGCTGTGCCCGATGACCCGTGAGTCCGGCCGGGCGAAGTAGATGAACTCGAAGAGGCACAGGGAGGGATCTGTCGTCGCGAACGGGTGGAAGCTCCTCAGACCCCCGGCGTCGATCACCACCATCTCTCCCGGTTCCACATCCCTGACCAGTTCGGCTCCGACCAGGTCTAGTGCCGCAGTCTCCGATGCGATCACCCATCCGCCGCCGCGCAGACGACCGATGGAGAGGGGCCGGAATCCGTTGCGGTCCCTGGCGCCGATGAGCCTTCCCTGGTCCATCGCGACGATGGTGAATGCTCCCTCCAGGGTGGGGAGCACCTTCATCAGTGCATGCTCCAACCCGCGTGCGTCGGATCTGTCGTCGTCGACCTCCCTGGCGATCGCCTCCAGCATGAGGTCCGAGTCCGAGGTCGAGGATCGCTTTCCGAACCGGGCGGCGAGTTCGTGTGTGTTCGTGAGGTTGCCGTTGTGGCCGAGGGCGACCGAGGTGTGCCCGATCTGGCGGTGCACCGGCTGGGCGTTCTCCCAGAGCGTCGAACCGGTCGTGGAATATCTGGTGTGGCCGATACCGATGTGGCCGTCCAGGACCGCCAGGTCCGACTCGGTGAACACCTGGGCGACAAGGCCGAGGTCCTTGTACACCGTGACGGTCTGCCCGTCCGACGTCGCGATGCCGGCCGACTCCTGGCCCCGGTGCTGAAGGGCGAACAGGCCGAAGTAGATCAGGGATGAGACGGTTTCGCCGGGCGCGTACACGCCGAACACGCCACACGCCTCTCCCGGAGCGAACAAAGAGTTCACCAAGTCGATCTTAGGGTTGCCGGGCCGGTGCGCTCCCTGCCTAGAAGCGTGGTGTTCGTTTCTCCTTGAGGGCGGCCAGTCCCTCGGCTGCGTCCGGGCCGCGGAACCCGAGGAACTCGAGTGCCAGCGATGCGTCGAACGCCGGGTAGGCGGCGCGCAGCCAGTGGTTCAGGGCCTGTTTGGTCCAGGCGATGGCGGTGCGGCTGCCGGCGGCGAGCTGGCGGGCGATCCCCAGAGCCGTGTCGTAGAGGTCGTCGTCATCGACCACCTTGGCGACCAATCCGATGCGTTCGGCCTCATCGCCCGTCAATGGTTCGTTGGTCAACAGGTAGTACTTCGCCTTGGCCATCCCCACCAGGAGCGGCCACAACACCACCGCGTGATCTCCGGCCGCCACACCCAGCTTCACGTGTCCGTCCAGGATGCGGGCCGAGCGGCCGGCCACCGGGATGTCGGCCAGGAGGGCGGCTGCGAGCCCCGCCCCCACCGCGGGTCCGTTGATGGCAGAGACGATCGGCTTGGAACACTCGACGATGTTGCGGACCAGATCTCCTGCCTCGCGCATGACCCTGACCGCCTCCACCGGATCGTCGACGATCGACTCGAGCAGCGAGAAGTCGCCACCGGCCGAGAAGGCCCGTCCTTCGGCCCGCAGCAGTGCAACCCGAAGGGAATCGTCCTTGTCCACATCGGGCCACACCCTGGTCAACTCCCCGTGACCGGTTGTGCCCACCGAGTTGACCGGCGGGTTCTCGATGATCACCTCGACGATCCCCTCATCGGGGTAGGCGAAGCGGAGGAAACGGTAGGAGGAGGCGTCGATCATGGGCGTAC
>JBFGRR010000261.1:0-2583 GCA_041567215.1 Acidimicrobiia bacterium
GTTGTGGTAGATGCGCTCCTCGGTGAAGGTGACCGTCGTGAATCCGACTCGTTGGCAGGCTTCTTCGGCGTAGAACTCCAGGATGTCCCGTTTGGGTGCGCCGCCCAGGACCTCGGGTCCGTGAGTCTGGGCCACGAAAACGGTAGTCCCGTCCACCACCGAGTTGACGATGTTGTTGGTATGGGCCAACGCTCCTCCGGCGTCTCGGAAGAGCACGGGAAGCTCGATGTTGTCGCTGCTGGGTCGGGTCCGGAAGAGAAACTGGTGGCCCTTCCTGGCCGTCCCCGACCACCAGTCCTGGAGGATGTAAACGACCTTGGAATCCGAGACGAAGTCTTCGCTCTTCTTGCCCGCCCCGTCCGCGGCCCAACCTCCCCCACCTGCCCGCCGCTGGAGTGTGAAGTCATCGGGTCCGGTGAACCTGAGGCGCCATCTGACCTCGGCGCCGGCCCCATCGTACCCTTCCAGGTACCCTACTCGGTGCAATCGAACCGCGTTGGTGTTGCTGACCTGACCGGTGACCGAAGGCTGAAGTCCCAGCTGCCCCCGCACTCCCTGGATCTTCTCCGAATAGCCGTCTGGCCTTGCGAAGTTATGGTTTCGCAAAGCGACGTTGGTCAGGATGTCATCCACGCTCCGGGGTCCTCCATTCATTCCGCCCAGCAGATTCTCGGCGCCGCCCCCGTGAAATTTCTTCGCAATCAGCAGTAGCGCCCAGGCGGCCTCGGGAGACGCCACGCGCGCTCTCTGGCTCGCCGACGATGCAAAGCTCACCACCTCGTCGATATGACCCAGCGCCATCCAGGTCAGGTCGATGTCGTCGACCACGCGCTGGACCTCTTGGGCCCGGAGAAACTCGACGATATCGGAGTTGATCTCGTCCGACGGCCCCTTTCCAAAAACTATGATGCCGAATTTGTCCCGGGGTTGGACTTCCATGTTGCCGCCGTCGTCTTGATCCCCCCAAGCGGGGTTGTTGTAGAACCTGGCGATCAGGCCGATTCCGTCGCGCATCAGGGTGTCACGAACCCAGGTGTTCAGCAGGCCTCCCCACCTGCGGCCCCGGGGGAGGCCGAGGATCACGTGCATCCGGCCGTACGGCGCCTGTGCGTAGCCGATCTCGTAGCCGTCCTGCTGCCAGGGATCCCCGGTCGTCGTGACGTCCAATCGGGCCCCGTAACTGGCGCCCAATTTGGTGCGCAGCTCGGCGTTGCCTCCACCCCGATCCTCGACGAAGACTGCCGGCGCCGCAGCATCGATGTTCTGCTTGTGCGAGAAGGCGATGAAGGGGGACACGCGGAGCTGAACTTCGTCCTTGCAGATCAAGTTCCCGCCGAGGAACACTTCCAGGATTGCCGTCACCGGTGCCCCGAACTCGATTCCTTCGATCCCGAACTTGACGATGCCGGTGCCTTTGAAGATGTCGTAACTGCGCTCCTCGGGCTTGCCCGGTGCGGGATTCTTCAGAAACGTCACCCGGGAGGTTCCCGCACCGACGGACGCGTCCGAGGGATTGCCGGGGCCGATCAATTCTTTGTCGCCGTCCTGGATCGCGAGGTCGTTTCCCACTTTTCGAGTCGGCAGGAATATCCTCACTCTCCGGTTGGGTACGGTGGGCGCGAAATAGGCATTCTCGCCGGTCACTTTCTCCACGCGAAGCACGATTCTCAGGTCGTCTGGCAGGGTGCGGGGCCCCAGTTTGTGGGCCCAGAGCTCTCCGATGTCTGAGACGTCGGCGTTTCCATTGACGACACTGTCCGGATCGTCGTCGAACCCGTCGCCGTCCAGGTCGCCGCCCGGCCAGTTGTCGGGCTTGTCGTCACGAGCGGCGCCTGCCTGGTCCTCGTCGCTGTTGGGCAGCACCACGGCTCCGCGCTTGTCGGCGCCGCGTTCCCACTCCTCTTCGCGGGTGTCATCCCGGTCCGCCTCGACGGTGCCGTCGCGATCGGCGTCCACGTCCAGGTCCACCTTCAGCACGGTCAACTTCAGGCGGTCCTCGCATTTGGGATCGGCACAGCTCAGCACCAGCTCGACGTCGCCGAGTTCATCGCTGGCCTTGATGCCTTCGATCCAGAGGGTTTGATTGAACACACCCGGGCCGAAGGTCTTGGGAAGGGGCACCTCGATCAGCTTCTGACGTTGCTGCCAGATGCGGATGCGCTCCTTGCCCTTGGGGGCGTCGAGCACCATGGTCTTGGCCGGATCTTTGTCAATCCTGAGTTGCATCAGCTCGTCGTCGGCAGCGACGTTGTCGTCGGCCAGGTCGATTTTGCCGTCCTTGTCGTCGTCGTCCACGTTCAGGCACAGAAAGCCTCCCGGGCACACCTCGTCAGCCTCGGCCAGCCCCTGCAACTCGAGATCGAGCCGAGTGATCTTCACGGGAATCTTCTTGGGAACGGCCGGGTCGGCGGCCTGTTTGCCACTGTCCTGAATCTCGAGGGTGATGCTGTCCTGCTGGACACCCGAGGGCGCCCGATAGATGACGGTGGTCTGCCGGCTGTTGGTGAGAGCGACACCTCCGGGATATTCGGAGAACCCTCCGGCGGCCGATTCCCAGCGATAGGTGACTTCGTCGATCAGCGA
>JBFGRR010000262.1:0-2578 GCA_041567215.1 Acidimicrobiia bacterium
GCCTCGAGCCGGTCCTTTTCGACGGCATCCGGCCTCTCCGCCAGGAATCCGGCGTTCGAGCGGATCGTGGTGAGCGGGGTTCTCAGCTCGTGTGACGCATCGGCTACGAACCGCCGCTGCCGTTCGAGGCTCTCTTCGATCTGACGAGTCGAACCCTCGAGGCGGTCCAGCATGCCGTTGAAGCTGCGGGTCAGCCGTTGGACCTCGTCCTTGCGTTTCGCCGGCTTGAGGCGCCTACGAAGGTCGCCGGTGTCTTCGATGTCGTCCGCGGTGGCGATCAGGCTGTTGAGGGGCCGCAGGGCGCGCCCCGCCACCGCCCATCCGACTATCGCGGCTGCGAGGAGGGTGATGATGCTGGCGAAGCCGAGCGCTGTCTGGACGCCCTGAATCTGTTCGTCGATCACTGCGGTCGATTGCATGGCGGCTGCCACCCCGGGTTCTCGTGCCGTGTTCCAGATGACGGTTTCGATCCGAAGCTCGACGCCCGAAGCTTCGAACGTTGCGCTGGAGGTTCCCTTCTCGAGCGTCTCGATGATCACTGCCGCAGGCACCTCGGGTGCGAAAGGACCGACTGCGCTCGAGTGGACCCGCGTGCCGTCCGAGGCGATCAGCGAAATGAATGCCGACGTGTCCTGTCTCGGGTCGTCTATCACCACGAGGGGCGGGAGGTCCTCGAGGGTGGCGGCCTGCCGGGCGAGCGCCGAGAGAGAGGCCCTCTGGTCATCGACTGCTGCGGCTCGTACGACAGCCGAAAGGATGACCCACAGCACCACGAGGGTGACGGCCGCCGTCACGACGCCGGACACGGCGAGCCGGAGCCTCACTGCGGATCCCTGAGCACGTAGCCGGCGCCTCGTACGGTCTGGATCAATCCGCTCGACTCGTCGAGTTTCTGGCGGAGATAGCGAACGTATACGTCCACGATGTTCGAGCTGGTGTCGGCTTCGAGTCCCCAGACTTCGAGGAGAATGCGATGGCGGGGAAGCACCACGCGGGGATTTCGCATGAAGTACTCGAGGAGCCGGAACTCGAGGGCGGTGAGATCGATCAACGCCCCGTCTCTCCTCACCTCCATCGCCTCCACATCCATGGTCACCGGCCCGAATTCGAGCCGCTCCCGGCCGTCCGGGCCGACCCTGCGGAGCAGGGCCCGCACCCGCGCCAGCAGTTCCTCGTGAGCGAACGGCTTCACGAGATAGTCGTCGGCACCGGCATCGAGCCCGCCAACACGATCGGACACACCGTCGCGCGCGGTCAGCATCAGGATCGGGTATGTGTCGCCCGCTTCACGCAGTCTGCGGCAGACCTCCATGCCATCGATGCCCGGGAGCATGAGGTCGAGGACCATCAGGTCCGGTTTTCGACTGCCGGCTTCCTCGAGCGCAGCCCGGCCTTCGTGAACGACGCTGACCGAGTACCCCTCGTATGCAAGGGCACGGCGAACCGAGGCGGCGATACGTTCGTCATCCTCGACGACCAGGACGTGCGGTTTCATCGAGGTCATGTTGGCAGCGCACCATTAGAAGACGATGAGCCGGTGGTCGGAGGTTCGGCCGTCCTTTCAGGGCTGAGACCAGGAGGCCCAGATGCCGTCTGTCACCAATGTCGGGTCGCTTCCATCGACCTTTTGAGTCCAGACCCCCGATTCGCCGTCGATCGTCCCGACGAAGACCACCGCCCGCGAGTCCGGTGACCAAACTCCGAGCGATTGGGCGTATTGGGCCGCGAATGCGAGGACTCCCTGAACGAAGTCCGGCCGGGGGGTGAAGGTGGCCAGTTCGACGGTGGCGCCTTCTCTCCAAACCACCCACCGCAGCCGCCCGGTGGTTCCATCGGGAAGGAGCATGGCGAGAGATTCGCCGTCGGGACTCCAGAAGAGCCCCACTGCGGGTGCCTCGGTCGCCCGTGAGACCTCGAGGCTGGCGGTGTTCACGACGTTGACCAGGTTCGGAGTGAGATCGGGGGCGGTCTGCAGCGACACCTCGAGATTCCCGGATTGGGCGGAGATGCCCTGTATGGCGATCCTCGTCCCGCTCCTGTTGGCCACGAACAACACCGGAGCGGGCACTCTGGCAACCACGGACGTGACGCCGTCGTCGTTTTTGGAAACGCCGTTGTCGGTCACGTGGAAGATCCCGGACGGCGTCCAGGCCGGGGCCTGGTATGAGAGGGAGCCGGCTTCGAGGCGGGTCACCGATCCATCCATGTCGACTACGTCGAGGCTCTCCCCGTCCCGGTTGGCGACGATCTGGGTCGAGTCGGGACTCCAGGAGAAGAAGTAGGGGATGGCGCTGCCGAGGACCTCGGTTTCACCCGAAGTGGCGTCCACGTACCGGGCCTCCACGCCGCCCGCCCCGTTGTACAGGGCGACGAGTCGATCGCCGTTCGGGGCCCAGTGGATGTAATACGGGAGCCCGCTGGTGGAGGTCTCGATCCGGTTGGCTCCGTCCCGATCGACGATGGTCAGGGCGAATCCCTGTGACGTCTCCTGGCCCCAGGCGAGCCGGTCGGTGAGCGGTGACCACTGCGGCTGGAAGTGTGTGGTGCTCGCGTCGTCGATCATCACCCGATCAGTCCC
>JBFGRR010000263.1:0-2556 GCA_041567215.1 Acidimicrobiia bacterium
CCGGGCTTCGATCCCTGCGCCATCTTGATCTGGAACTCCTCTGCCGAGGCGAGGTATCCCGGCGTCACACCGAAGCGGCCGCTGGCAATCTGCTTGATCGAGGAGTTGCTCCGGGAGCCGTACCGCTCGGGGCCCTCGCCCCCTTCACCCGAATTCGAGAGCGCGCCGATCGTGTTCATGGCCTCTGCGAGCGCCTGGTGGGTCTCCGCCGACAGCGAACCGTGGCTCATCGCCGACGTGACGAAACGCCTCACGATCCGCTCGATCGGCTCCACCTCCTCTATCGGCACGGGGCGGCGCTCGACGAAACTGAGCAGATCTCTCAGGAGGACGGGTGGGCGGTCCTCGATCTTCTTCAGGTACGACTCCCAATCGGCGTAGTCGCCGGAGCGCACCGCTTTCTGGAGCTCCAGGACGACCGCCGGGCTGGTGATGTGAAAGGTCCCTCCCCGCCGCTGCTTGTAGAAGCCGCCTGCGAACTCCTCGCCCTCTTCGTACAAGGAGTGGAGTTCCAGCATCTGGCGGCCGATGTCGGCCAGGGACAGACCGGTCACGCGCACCGGCGTGTTCCTGAAAGCTCGCGAGGTGACGTCCTCGCTCAAACCCACGGCTTCGAACAACTCACCTCCGCGGTAGGCGGAGACGGTGCAGATGCCCATCTTCGACATGACCTTGAGGAGACCGCTGCGGAGTACCGACCGGTAGTTCTCCTGTGCCGAGATGGGATCGATCTTGACGATCCCCGCCTCGGCCAGCGCCCGCACCTGGTCGATGGCCAGGTAGGGATTGACGGCCGATGCGCCCGCTCCGATCAGACAGGCGAGATCGTGTGAATCACGAGGCTCCGCCGATACTGCGACGATCGAGGCGCGCATCCGGATGCCTGCGTCGATCAAGTGGTGGTGGACTGCGCCGACCGCCAGCATCATCGGGATGGGCGCCATTGCGGCATCCACCTCGCGATCGGAGAGCACGATTATCGAAGCACCCTGGTCGACCGCTGCGGCAGCCTCGTGGCACACCGCGTCGAGGGCGACCTCGAGGCCCCCCGGCCCCTCGGAAGCAGGGAACACGGCGGGAATCCAGTGAGAGAAGAAGCGCCGGTCGTCACTGCGGACGATGCGTTCCAATTCGGCGTCCGACAGGATCGGGGAGGAGATCTCCATGACGTGAGCAACGCCGCGGCTCTCCTCGAGCATGGAGGCCCGCCGCCCCAGATAGGTGTGCAACGACATGACGAAGTGCTCGCGGATGGGGTCCATGGGTGGGTTGGTCACCTGCGCGAAGGCCTGGTGGAAGAACTGGGTCAGCCGCCGCGGATGGTCGGCCATCGCCGCCAGCGCGGTGTCGTTGCCCATCGAGCCGATCGGCGTCTTGCCCTCGGCCATCGAGGCGAGGATCACCCGGCGCTCCTCCGCGGTGTAGCCGAACACCCGGCAGAACCTGGCGGCATCGAACCGGTCGTCCGCCAGGTCGTCGAACGGATGCTGGACGTAGAGGGTCTCGGAGGAGACCCACTCTCGATAGGGAGCACGTCCAGCCAGGTCGCTCTTGATCTCGTCCGAGAAACGGATGGCCCCGGTCTCCCCGTCGAAGAACACCGACTCGCCGGGACCCAGCTGGCCGGTCCGCAGCGCACCGGCTTCTTCCTCCGGGCAGACGCCCGCTTCGGAAGCGACGAGGAAGATGTCGGGGGTGAGAGTCCAACGAGCCGGACGAAGACCATTCCTGTCCAGCCCGGCCAGAAGCGAGGTCCCGTCGGTGGCGGCGATGGCAGCCGGACCATCCCACGGTTCGCCGTAGAACGCGTGGTATTCATAGAAGGCCCGCAGACCGGGATCCATGTCGACCACGTTCTCCCAGGCGGCCGGGATGAGCATCTCCTTGGTGTGATCCAGCCTCCGTCCCGACCTCAGCAGCAACTCGAAGACGTTGTCGAGGCTCCCCGAGTCGGAAAGGCCCGGTTGCAGCCACGGTGAGAGGTCGTCGAGACGGTCGCCCCACAACACCGATTCACCCGACTTCTCGCGCGCCTCCATCCAGACCCGATTCGACCGGACGGTGTTGATCTCGCCGTTGTGGGCGAGGACCCGGAACGGCTGAGCGGTGTGCCAGGCGGGGAAGGTGTTGGTCGAGTACCGCTGGTGAAAGATGGCGAAAGAGGTCTCGAACTCGGGATCGGCCAGATCCCAGTAGAAATCGGCGACGTGCTGGGCGGTGAACAGCCCTTTGTAGACGACGGTCCGGCACGAGGCCGACGCGATCGAGAGCCCGTCGATTGCCTGCCGCTCGCATGCCTTCCGGGCCAGGAAGAGCGCCCGCTCCATGTCTTCGGAGTCATCGAGTCCGGGTGCAGCCACCAGCGCCTGTTTGACGATCGGCAACGACTCGAGCGCTCTCTTGGAGAGCACGGACGGATCGATCGGGACGCGTCTCCATGCCAGGAACTCCAGACCCTCGTCGGCGACGGCCCGCTCGACGGCGCTCTCACCATCGCCATCCGCCGGAAGGAAGGCCATCAACACGCCGAGACGCCCGGGTTGCGGCGCCTGGATC
>JBFGRR010000264.1:0-2542 GCA_041567215.1 Acidimicrobiia bacterium
ACGGCTCATCAACGCCGGCACGGACCTGTACGCCCTCCTGATGGATCGCCTCGACATGCCCTACGGCGCCTTCTTCGGGACCGCCGACCCGGGTTGGGGCAACGCGGTGCTCAGCCGGTATCCGATCGAGGAGGTCGAGACCACCTTCCTACCGACTGTCGACACCCCACTCCGGCGCGGATACCTAGGTGCGGTGATCGACCTGGGAGAGCAGCCGCTGTTGTTCGTGTCGATCCATCTCCAGCACATCAACGACCCAGCGGTCCACGACGACGATCCCGAAGCGGACCTGTACCCGGTTCACCACGAGCAATTGGCGACCGTTTTGGCCGAGTGGGGCGGTCGCACCCCGGCCCTCCTCGTTGGTGATCTCAATGCTCGACCCGGGTGGAGACAGGTTGAGGAAGTTCTTGCCGCCGGATGGGTGGACTCATGGGTCGAGGCCGGATCAGGCCCGGGATTCACGGCGAATGCCGCCAACCCCCGCCACCGCATCGACTGGATCCTCCACACGACCGATCTGGTGGCCACCGATGCCGTCGTGATCGACTCACAGGCCTCCGATCACTTCGCCGTGGCGGCAACGATCGGCCGCTGAAAGGCGCCCGCACCATCTGATGGAACCTGCCGAGGCTTTTCGGAGCGGTCAGCCGACCGGCGCTGCCTTCGGTTCGATCGGAACCAGCTTCCAACGCCCGTATGCGATGAATCCGGTAACGACGATCCACAACACATTCGAGACGACGTTGGCGGCCTCGCCACGACCCAGGTGATAGATCACCGCGCCGAGCATGACCAACGCCAGACCCGCAGCAGCGAGAGGGACCAACTGTGGCTGGATACGAGTGACCGCCGGCAGGATCAATCCGAGCCCACCGAGTATCTCGGCGCTCCCCGAGATGTAGTGGAGCGTGTCCGAGAGGTCATACATCCACTCGAAGGTGGCGGGCAGTCCCTCGGGAACGATGAAGTGCAGAACCCCAACGTACAAAAAGAAGAGCCCGGCCAGCACCTGGGCAACCCACAAGACCTTGTTCACTCGCACTTCCTCCTCGCTCGCTCCCGATGACCATACGCCGGGCGAACGAATCCTGCCCTGTCAGCTGGATGACTCGGCCGCGGCTGCGATCTCCGCCAGGTCCTTCTCGAATGCCCTCCGGGTGGCGCCCTCGAAGAGCTTGCCGACGGTGGCAGCCATGAAACGCGAGAACGCCCCGGTCGGCTCGCCGGAGAAGCTCATCTCGAGAACCGCACCCTCCCCGGACGGCTTCACACTCAACACCGACCGGTAGTGCGCTCCCCGGCCGTCGGCCTCGACGGTGTAGGCCGTCCCTGGCTCGAGAGAGGTGACTTCCATCTCCTCGACCGCTTCCCGACCGAACAGCACACGCGTCTCCCGCCATCTGGTCCCCACCTGGAATCCGTCTCCGTCATCGAGGCGTTCGATCTTGGTGATGCCCGAGATTGCCTGTTCGAACTCCTCGAGGTCGGTGACCAACGCCCACACCCGCTCGGGGCTGGCAGCAATGGTCTTCGTGGCCTGGACGTGCATGTCGCTCCCGGGTTGAGGACCTTTAAGGGTATCGGGACGCCGTCTCTGACGCGCAGGGATGATTCGATCTCGACTCCTCCACCTTGACGGACAAGCAAAGTTGACGTAATGTCGCGCTTGCTTGACTATTCGACAAGGAGACATGACATGTCGGCTGCGAAGCGTACGACCTGGTGGGAACACGTGAAGTCGCACTCGGGAACGGAGGCGGACCGGCGCAACCAGTACCGCCTGCTGGGATGGACTCTGGCCTGGGCGGTCGTCTTCGTCGGCGCCAGCTTCCTTCTCAGATCCGACGAGCCTCGAGGGGGGTGGGGCTGGATCATCGCCGCCATCCCCATCGTGCTCGCTCTGGGTCCGGGAGCGGCCTATCTGCGTTTCCTCCGGGGAGCCGACGAACTGATGCGCCGAATCCAGATGGAGTCCCTCGCATTCGGGTTCGGTGCCGGAGTGGTCTTCGCGTTCGGCTGGCAACTGCTCCAGCGGGCCGGGGCGCCGGCAGTGGACGTAGGCGACACCGTGGTGGTGATGATGGTCGGATTCGTCGTTGGCCAGCTTCTCGCCATCAGGCGCTATCGATGAAGAACCGCCTGCGCGTCCTGAGAGCCGAACGTGCCTGGACACAGGCGTCGGTTGCCGAGAAGCTCGAGGTCTCTCGACAGACGGTCAACGCCATCGAGACCGGGAAATACGACCCGAGTCTCCCGCTGGCATTCAAGATCGCCGAGCTGTTCGGCCGGCCGATCGAGGAGATCTTCGATCCCCGAGCCGACTGATCGACTGCGGTCTACTCGCCCTCGGAGTCCCGCTTCGTACGCTCGACCATGTGCACCACCCTCTGCGGGAACGGGATGCCGATGCCCGCTTCGTTGAGCGCCTTCTTCACGGTTCTGGCCACCCGGTCTCTGACCTCCCCCTCATTCGCTGCCGAGGGTTCATGCCAGAAGCCGAGCTTGAAGTCGATGCTCGAACTGCCGAACGAGAATACGA
>JBFGRR010000265.1:0-2494 GCA_041567215.1 Acidimicrobiia bacterium
CACGTGGGCGATCTGGTCGCCGGTCTCGATGTCCTTGGCCAGAGCGCCGATGGAGCCGACGACTGCGTCGACGGCGGCCTCGATGCCGCGCTTGAGATCCATCGGGTTGGCGCCTGCGGCCACCTGACGGAGACCCTCGCGAACCAGAGACTGCGCCAGCACCGTTGCGGTGGTGGTGCCGTCACCGGCCACGTCATTGGTCTTGTTGGCGACCTCGTACGCGAGCTTGGCGCCCATGTTCTCGTAGGGGTCGTCGAGCTCGATCTCCTTGGCGATGGTCACACCGTCGTTGGTGATGGTGGGCGAGCCCCACTTCTTCTCCAGTACGACGTTGCGTCCCTTGGGGCCAAGCGTCACCTTCACGGTGTCCGCGAGCTTGTCTACTCCGGTCTGGAGGCCACGGCGGGCCTCCTCGTTGAAACGAAGATCCTTCGCTGCCATATGGTGTCAATCCTCCGTGTCAGCTGACGATCGCCAGCAGGTCGCGTGCTGAAAGGACGAGGTACTCGGTGCCCTCGATCTTGACCTCGGTCCCGGCGAACTTCGAGTAGAGGACGCGGTCCCCTTCTTTCACGTCCATGGGCAGACGGTCTCCGTCGTCGTCGAGGGCGCCAGGGCCCACTGCGAGAACGATGCCCGTCTGTGGCTTCTCTTTGGCCGTGTCGGGGATGACGAGTCCGGATGGGGTGCGGGACTCGAGGTCGTCCTCGGCCTTCACGACCACTCGGTCGCCTAGAGGCTGAAGCTTCATGTAGCTCCTCCTGCGGTGATGTAGGTGTCACAACCGCGCTATGCGGCTGGCACTCTCTGACTGAGAGTGCCAGGCCAAAGATAGCACTCTCCCCATGTGAGTGCCAAGAGGCCCCGCACCCTGCCCCGTACCGTGGTCTACTGGACGAATGAGGCGCTTTTCGCAGGCCCACCGAAGGCAGCGGCTGGCCATCCGCCACCACCTGGCGAGACCAGCCGCCAGTGTCGAAGAGGCTGCCGCGGCACTGGTCGGGCTGCACTCGAGCGACCCGGCCACCGTCTTCCTCTCGGCATGGGCGCGTCTCGACGGTTTCTCCGTGGGAGACCTCGAGAGAGCCATGTACGACGACCGCACGCTGGTCCGCATCCCCGGCATGCGGAGAACCCTGTTCGTGGTGCCGACACCGACTGCCCCCACCATCGCCCGGGCCTGCACCAGCCGCTACGCCCGGCGGGAGAGAACCAGGCTGGTGGAGATGCTCGAAAGCCAGGGGGTCGCAGAGGACGGGGAGGCATGGCTGGACGGCACCAGCGCAGCCGTCTCCGATGCACTCCGCGAGGGTCCGGCCACCGGGGCGGAGTTGTCGAGACGAATCCCCGCCATGGCAGAGAAACTGACCTTCGGGGAAGGCAAGACCTGGGGTGGCGAGATCGGCGTCTCAACGAGGGTCCTCTTCGTGATGACCGCCGAAGGGCTCATCGTCCGGGGACGCCCGAAGGGAACCTGGCTGTCGAGCCAGTACCGCTGGGAGGCCACCAGGCCCGCCAGCGCCGGCCTGGCGCGGGAAGGCGACTCCGCTGCGCGCCGGGACCTGCTGGAGACATGGCTGCGCACCTTCGGACCGGCGACCCTCACCGACATCAAATGGTGGATGGGCTGGACGATCCGGGACAGCCGCAAGGCCGTCGCCGACAGCGGGGCCGTCGAGGTGGGCCTCGAGCAGGGAACCGGGTACGCCCTGGCCGACGATCTCGAGGACGACGAAGACCCCGGAGACTGGGTGGCGCTGCTCCCCTCACTCGACCCGACCGTGATGGGCTGGAAGGAGCGCGACTGGTACCTGGGGCCGCACGCCGAGGCGCTCTTCGACCGAAACGGCAACGCCGGCCCCACCGTGTGGAGCAACGGCGAGGTGATCGGAGGCTGGGGACAGGCCAGGAACGGCGAGGTGGTGTGGAGACTCCTCGAGGATCGGGGGTCGGCGACGGCGGATCGCATCGCCGCACGTGCAGCCAAACTCACGAAGTGGCTGGACGGAACGGTGGTCACCCCGCGCTTTCAGTCTCCCCTGGGAGCGGAACTGGCCGGTTAGAGACGGCGGGCGCTGTCCACCTGGCTGTCCCAGGCGGTGAGCTGGCCCTTGTCGAGCCAGTGCACCGCGGCCGCACCGATCATGGCGGCGTTGTCGGTGCAGAGAGCCGGCGATGGCAGGAAGAGGTCGAACCCGTCGGCCGCCTCATGGAACCGTTCCCGGAGGCGATGATTGGCGAGCACTCCGCCGCCACCGGCAATCGTCTTGACCTCCCGGTCCCTGGCCGCGTTCATCGTCTTCTCGACGAGAACGTCCACTATGGCCTCCTGCAACGATGCGGCCACGTCCTCGATCGGCGGCAGATCGCCCGATGCAGAGGCCTTCTCGATGAAGGTCAGGACCGACGTCTTGAGGCCCGAGAACGAGAAGTCGTACGGACGATCGGCGAGCGCCCGCGGGAAGTCGATCGCTCTCCGGTTGCCCTCCCTGGA
>JBFGRR010000266.1:0-2486 GCA_041567215.1 Acidimicrobiia bacterium
CGATGGTTGGAGGGCGACGAGAAAATCGGGTTGAGATAGATCGTCTCCACGCCCAGTTCCGACAGGTAGCCGAGCCGGGCCCGCACCCCGGCCAGATCGCCGCCCTTGAACCGGCGGCTGTGGGGTGCGGCATCCCATGGGTCGATGTCGGATGGATCTGAGGATGGATCACCGTTGGCGAAGCGGTCCGGAAAGATCTGATAGATGAAGGCGCCTTTGGCCCACTCCGGAACCACCACCGGCAGAGGATCACCGGGTTCGAGCACCCAGCGGTCGAGGCGCTCCACCGCGTTGGCGACACCGGACGGGACCAGATACACCGGCCGACCGGCCGGGTTCCGGAACGCGAACGAGTAGCGAACCGGGCGTGGGTAGGCCTCGACGTCCGTGCTCCAGATGGAGATCGGATCCTCGACGGACACCCGACTCATACCGAAGCCGCGGACCTCGTCCCCGTCTCGGACCACCAGCATCGCATCGCCCAATCCCGCCTCGGCGCGCACCCTGAAACGGATGCGGTCGCCCGCAATCGCCTCGATGTCCTTGGCAGGGTCGAACCAGGCTTGCCACGGCGCAACATCGCCCGGCAGTCCGTAGACCCCCAGGTCGTCACCGAAGGAGGCGCTATCCCTTGACGGCACCCTGGGTGAGACCGCCGAGTATCTGCTTCTGCGCCACGAGGAAGGTCAGCACTATCGGCGCGGCGCCGATGAGAGCAGCCGCAGCGAGGTTGCCCCAGCGCGCCGAGTAGTCGGAGGTCACGAACAGTTGCAGGCCGATCGCGAGCGTGAACTGCTCGGTGGACCGCAACAGCACCCTGGCGAGGATGTACTCACCGTAGATGCCGATGAACGTGATGATGAAGATCACCGCCAGCACCGGACGGGAGAGCGGCAAGACGATCTGGGAGAACACCTGCCATGAGCTGGCGCCGTCCACCACCGCCGACTCGTCGAGAGAGGTGGGGATCGAATCCATGAAACCCTTCATCAGGAACACGTTGAAACCGATCGCACCGCCCAGATACACCATGATCAGGAAGGTGTGGGTGTCGAGGCCTGCCGCCGGGAAGATGTCACCGATCTGCTGGCCGAGGAGGAAGAGCGCGATGAAACCGAGGAACTGCGGGAAGACCTGAACGAGGAGGAGGGTGAGGAGCCCGACTCTGCGGCCCCGGAACCGCAGACGGCTGAAGGCGAATGAAGCCAGGGCAGCCAGGGCGACGTTGAGGGTGGCGGCGATCGCGGCCACCTTCCAGGTGTTCCAGATCCAGGTGCGGAACGGGGTGAGCGGCTCGTCGAACAACTCGGTGAAATTGTCGAGGGTCACCGAGTCGGGGATCAGACGAGCCGCCGCCAGGTTGTCGATCGAGTTGAAGGCCGCCGACACGATCCAGACCACCGGGAAGAGGGAAAAGGCGACAGCCATGAGCAGGATGAGATGGCGCCACCCGATCTCGCGCACCCAGCGGGCCGCACTCATGCGGTTCTCGATCGGCCTGGCCCGGACCTGCTCGGTGGATTCTCTAACCGCCATAGATCTCCTCTAGTCGCCGCGTGAAGCGGAAGCTGAAGGCGGAGATCGCCGCAACCACCACGAAGATCAGCACCACGATCGCCGAGGCGAGCGCGAACTGGTTGCCGCGACCCGATTGCACCGCGAGGTCGAATGTGAACGAGATCAGGATGTCGGTCTCCCCTACCGGCACCTCGGCGCCGGTCACCGGCGGACCGCCTCCGGTGAGTAGGAAGATGAGCACGAAGTTGTTGAAGTTGAATGCGAACGAGCCGATCAGCAGGGGCGCCGTCGATACCAGCAGCAGAGGCAGGGTGATGCTCCTGAACACTCGGAATGCGGAGGCTCCATCGACCCGGGCGGCCTCCTTCAAATCGGTGGGGATGGACTGGAGGGCACCGCTGGTGATGAGGAACATGTACGGGAACCCCAGCCACAGGTTCACGAGCAGGACGCCCACCTTTGCCCAGAAGCCGTCGAGCAGCCAGGGAATCCCATCGATCCCGAAGAAGTCGAGCACCCTGTTCACCTGTCCGAAGCGGTCATTCAGCAGACCTCGCCAGACGATCGCCGAGATGAACGCGGGTATCGAGTAGGGGATGATGTACATCGAGCGGTACCAGGCCCGTCCCCTGATCCGGTCGTCCTGGAGAGCGTTGGCCAGGGCCAGACCCAACGCGAACGTCAGCAGGACGGACAGAACCGCGAACACGATGTTCCAGATGAAGACCTTGACGAACGGCTCGCGGATCCGGGGGTTCTCGACGATCCGAAGGTAGTTGTCGAATCCGATCACTTCGCGCCAACCCGGGTCGATTCGCCTTCCGTCTGGGCAAACGAAGTTGCCGACGTCCACACCGCATGTGAGGTCCGACTGGGCGTCGTAGAGCGTGTTGGCGTCGGCATCGAAGGAGTAGCGCTGGCCGCCCTGGACCAGCCTGGCGGCCGAAGTCGTCTGCACCTGGGCCACG
>JBFGRR010000267.1:0-2483 GCA_041567215.1 Acidimicrobiia bacterium
GACAAGAACGTGGTCACCTTCAGCTGCACCGACCGCCAATGGACGAAGGCTCTCGATGAATACAGCGGTCCCGGACGCATCGACGTCTGGTGGACCGACGACGCCAGCAGCCGCCTTGCCCTCCTCCTCGCGTATCTCATGACCAGGACGCCTCAGTGGAGCGCTGCCGAAATCCGTGTGGTCGCGCTCATCAATGGTGACTCGAAAGACTCGATCGACGAGCTCGCCAAGACACTCGATGAGGCGCGAATCGCAGCAACACCTTCGATCCTCTCCACTCGATCGATCGAGGACGTCGCCTGGGGATCGGCGACCGCCTCCGTCGTGTTCGTCCCGATGCGACTCAAGGGCGGGAATCCGGTCGGCCCCTTCGAAACCGAACTCGCCTCCCTGTTCGACAGGCTCCCGATGGCGGCGGGAGTTCTGGCGGCCACCCCCATCGAACTGTCCGCCGGGCCCGAAACCGGTGATGTGGCCCTTCTTGCCATGGCTGAGGCCGAACTCGTCGAGGCCAACGCCCGGCTTCAGACACTCGAGAAGCAACTCAACGCCGCCGAGACGAAGGAGGCTGACGCCGAGATGACGCCGGCCCAACTCATCGACCTTCAGCGCCGGGTGTTCAAGGCCAGGGCGCGGGCCGCCGCGGCCGCCGCAGACGTCGCCTCGCTGGCGCCGAAGCCTGAACCCCCGGGACCGGCAGTCCCGGGTCGCTAACGTGCCCGACCACAGATGATCCGCAAGCTCCTGGTCGCCAATCGAGGTGAGATCGCTCGCAGGATCTTCCGAACCTGCCGGGAGATGGGCATCGCCACCGTCGCCGTGTACTCGGCACCCGATCGTGACGCTCCCTTCGTCAGAGAGGCCGGCGAAGCTTTCGCAATCGGCGGAGCCGCACCCGGAGAGTCCTACCTGGTCATTCCTCGAATCATCGACGCGGCGGTCCGCGCCGGAGCCGACGCGGTGCACCCCGGTTATGGGTTCCTGGCGGAGAACGCAGCGTTTGCCCAGGCAGTCATCGACGCGGGGCTGATCTGGGTCGGCCCGCCGCCCCCGGCGATCGCGTCGATGGGATCGAAGCTCGAATCGAAGCGCCTGATGGCCGAGGCCGGGGTTCCCACCCTCGGCTCCATCGACCTCACGGGGATGGACGAGTCGTCGATCACTTCTGCAGCTGCAGAACTCGGATTCCCGCTACTCGTCAAAGCGTCGGCCGGCGGTGGCGGCAAGGGCATGCGCATCGTCGACGACGCCGCCGATCTGCTCGCTGCACACGAAGGGGCAAAGCGCGAAGCGGCTGCCGCCTTCGGCGATGACACCATGTTCCTCGAGCCATACCTCGAAGCGCCCCGCCATATCGAGATTCAGGTGTTCGCCGACACCCACGGCAATACCGTGTCTCTCTTCGAGCGTGAATGCTCGATTCAGAGAAGGCATCAGAAGATCGTCGAGGAGTCACCGTCCACCGCGCTGACGCCCGAACTCCGGCGCCGGATGGGTGAGGCAGCCACGGCCGCCGCCAGGGCGGTGGGGTATGTCGGCGCCGGCACGGTCGAGTTCCTCTTCCAGGGCGGAGACTTCCGATTTCTCGAGATGAACACCAGGCTTCAGGTGGAGCACCCGGTGACAGAGGAGATCACCGGGCTCGACCTGGTCCGGCTCCAGTTGCTCGTGGCAGCTGGTGAGCCGCTTCCGCCTGAAGCGCTGGAGCCCGTGATGGTCGGGCACGCCATCGAGGCCCGCCTCTATGCCGAGGACCCGCGCAAAGCCTTCCTTCCGGTCACCGGGACGCTGCACCGCTTTCGTTTTCCGGAATCGACGGGCCTGCGGGTCGATACGGGTGTCGAAGACGGGTCGGAGATCAGCGTCCACTACGACCCGATGCTCGCGAAGGTGATCGCCTGGGCCGAGACCAGGGATGAGGCGGCATCCCTCCTCGCCATGTCGCTTCGAAGAGCCGAGATCCACGGAAGCATCACCAATCGGGACCTCCTCGTGCGGATCCTGCTGCACCCGGAGTTCGCCGCAGGGAACACCGACACCCACTTCCTCGATCGCCATGATCCGGCCGAGCTCGGTTCCCCGCTCCCCGCGCCGCCCGACACCAGGTATGCCGCCCTCGCTGCGGCGCTGGCCGCTCAACAGGACCGCAGAGCCGAGGCCACCCACCAGGCATCGATACCCACGGGGTGGCGCAACAGCCCGTCCGCCCTCCACCAGGTGGAATTCACAGGCGACGGAGGCGAGACCATCTCCGTCGGCTACCGATTCGAGCCGCGCCACGGCTGGCATGCCGAGATCGACGGTGTCGCCCTGACGAGTGTGGACCTGGTTGCTCGAGACGCCTCACGGGTCGGAGTCGAGATCGACGGCCATCTCATCTGGCACCGGATTCACAGGGTCGGCAACATCCACCACGTGGATGGGCCCGCCGGATACACCCGGCTGGTCGAAACGCCGCGCTTCCCGGACGCGATGCTGGAGGA
>JBFGRR010000268.1:0-2476 GCA_041567215.1 Acidimicrobiia bacterium
ATCGGCGTCGTCCATCACGATGATGGCGTTGTTGCCACCCAGTTCGAGGATCGTTCGCCCGAATCGCTTGTGAACGGCAGGGGCGAGTATGCGACCCATCTCGCACGACCCCGTCGCCGAGATCAACGGCACGCGCTGGTCGCGGGCCATCCTGTCACCCAGGGTGCGGCCGGGGCCCACGAACAGGTTGAACACGCCTTCGAAACCCGACCCGTCCATGACCCGCTGGGCGATCCGGGTGACTGCGATCGCCGTCAGGGGAGTCTGGCCCGATGGCTTCCAGACGACGGTGTCGCCACAGGCAGCGGCGATCGCAGCGTTCCACGACCAGACGGCGACGGGGAAGTTGAAGGAACTGATCACGCCTACCGGACCGAGCGGGTGCCACTGCTCGTACATGCGGTGCTTGGGACGCTCCGAGGCGATGGTGAGGCCGTAGAGCTGGCGGGAGAGGCCGACCGCGAAGTCGCAGATGTCGATCATCTCCTGGACCTCGCCTTCACCCTCGGCGAGAATCTTGCCCATCTCCAGAGAGACCAGGGCACCCAGTTCCGTCTTGTACTTGCGGAGCTCCTGGCCGAGGAGGCGCACGTATTCACCCCGTTTGGGGGCGGGCAGCATCCTCCAGCGGTCGAATGCCTCGAGCGAGCTGGCAATCACCTGCTCGTACTCGTCCTCGGTGGCCTGGATCACCGTTCCCAGGAGCTCACCGGTGGCCGGATTGGTGACCTGGAGTGGCTCGCCACTGGTGGAAATCCATCCTCCTGCGAATGCGCCGGGGTTCTTCTCTTCGAGGCCGAGTGCACCGAATATCTGGTCGATGTTCATGGGATTCCTTCTCAACGAGCTGCGACGACTTCGATCTCGACCTTGAACTGCGGCATCGGCAGGGCGCCCGCCTGGATCGTCGAGCGAGCCGGCGGCGCGTCCGCGAAATACCCCCCGTAGACCTGGTTGACGGCGCCGAAATCCGCCACGTCGGCAAGGAAGATCGTCGTCTTGACTATGTCCGAGTATCCAAGCCCCAGGTCGCCGAGGATGAGGCCGATGTTGTCCATCACCAGCGCAGCCTGTTCCTGCACGGGCTCGGGGGTCGGTCCACCGGAGAGGTCGATGGCGACCTGCCCGGAGACGAAGACGAACCCGTTCGCCTCGGTGGCTATCGAATAGGGCCCGAGCGGCTTGGGGGCGCTGGTCAGATGGGGGACGGTCTTGGGCACCGGGACTCCTGTGGTCGGTTCAGGCGGAGGCTACCTGCCAACGCGAGAGACGGGCCAAACGGCCCGTCTCGGAATGGAGTGGATGTCGCCTGTCAGGAGAAGCTGTTGCCGCACCCGCAGGACTTGGTGACATTCGGGTTGTTGATGGCGAAACCGGCGCCCATCAATCCGTCCTTGTAGTCGAGGGTGGACCCCTTGATGTGGCCGAGGGAGTCGGAATCGACGACGACTCGCACGTCGTCGTACTGCTCGACGATGTCGCCCTCTTCGACCTCGGAGTCGAAGTACATCTCGTAAGAGAAGCCCGAGCATCCGCCTGGACGCACGGCCATGCGCAGTGCCAAGGAGGGATCGCCTTCTGCTGCGACCAACTCACGAACCTTGGCCACGGCACCCTCGGTGAGGATCACGGCCTTGGTTGGCTTGTTCGACTTGATGGAGAGGATCTGGGTCATGTCTGGGTCACCGTCCGCCTGATTCGTACCTGGCCACTTTACTCCAGGCACCGGGTATTGAGTCAACCTATTACCCCTATGACGGTAGTGGAAATAGGATCAGTGCTCAGTGGTCACTCGTGAAGACGTCCTCGGCGCCCTGCGCGGCGTTATAGATCCCGAACTCGGCGGCAACATCGTCGAGCTGGGGATGGTTTCAGACGTGTCCATCGGAGCCGACGGCAAGGTGGACATCGGGATCGCCCTGACCATCGCCGAATGCCCGATGCGCGGGCGCATCGAGTCGGACACCGCCCGCAAGGTCGAGGCCATGCCGGGAGTCACCAAGGTCCACGTGCACACCACCGCCATGACGAAGGCCCAACGCGCCAACGTCATGTCCGTGGCACGCCACCGGGCGCGGGAGAACGCGGAACCCACCCAACTCCACCCGAACACCAGAGTGATCGCGGTCGGCTCGGGCAAGGGCGGCGTGGGGAAGTCCACGGTCACCGTGAATCTCGCCGCAGGCCTGCGCGACCGCGGCTACCTGGTCGGCGTGCTCGACGCCGATATCTGGGGCTTCTCCATCCCGAGGATGCTCGGCTCCGACCAGCGTCTCGAAGCCAACGACGAGACCCGGTTGATCGTCCCCGCCGAGGTCGATGGGATTCGTGTCGTGTCCACTGGGATGATCATCGACTCCGAGGAGACGGCGCTGATGTGGCGCGGGCTGATGCTCTCGAAGGCTCTCGAGCAGTTCCTCAAGCAGGTCGACTGGGGTCCGCTCGACTACCTGCTCATCGACCTTCCCCCCGGCAC
>JBFGRR010000269.1:0-2422 GCA_041567215.1 Acidimicrobiia bacterium
TGGCTGGCGGCACGCAATGCACCGCCGCGGTGATGTAGCAGTCCAGGAGCCGGAGGTCGTCGTCGGCGGCGGTCGACCGGGGTTGGCTGGCGAAACCAGCCCTGTGCAGCGCCCGGAACAACCAGTCACCGGAGCGGTCACCCGTGAACATCCGGCCGGTCCGATTGGCGCCATGAGCGCCCGGCGCGAGGCCGACCACGAGCAGGCTTGCTTCAGGATCGCCGAAGCCCGGCACCGGCTTGCCCCAGTAATCCTGGTCCGCATAGGCGGCACGCTTCTCCTCGGCGATCTGTTCCCTCCAATCGACCAGACGGGGACAGCGCCGGCACGCCGTCAGGCGCCGCTCGATCTCGACGAGCCGGCTCATCGTTCGGGTAGGAGGGCACCCTCGGTGACGTTGCCGCGGAAGTTCCAGAGCATCCAGCCGAAACCGTAGGCCTCGGTCGACTCGATCTGGGCCCGCACCTGCTCGGCGGTGTATCCGAAGTCCTGCAGCCAGGGACGGATCACCGTCCCCGTCTCGAGCCTCCTCACCGCGTCCTTGAGGGCCCTGTCGATCATCGGACCGGGATGGTCGTTGGGGTTCTCGAACCCGTACCAGCCTGCCGAATAGTGGCTCGGGTAGAGCATCGGGGACACCACGTCGAGTGCTGCCGTGACCACCTCCCACTGCTGCCCGATCCCCCCATCGTCGAGCGCGGTGGTGATGAATCCGAAGATGTCCCCAGCGACCGCGCACCCAAGAGGATGGAGAATGGAGCGCGCCTCGGCGAGGAAGCTCTGGATCGCGCCCACCCTGGCCGCTTCGTCCGACCCGCCATCGAAGACGGCGACCCCGCTGAACCCATCGGGGTAGCGCACGTAGTCGAATTGGATCTCGTCTACTCCGAGGCTGCACGCCTCGCGGGCGAGATCGAGTCCGTAACTGCGAGCCACGGAGTCGGTGGGGTCTAGGAAGTACTGGCCACCCTTGGAGTAGGGCTGGCCGGTCGAAGAGTTCCGAACCGCGATCTCGGGCATCCTCACCGCGGCAGTCGGATCCTGGAACACGACGATGCGGCCGATCAGGTAGATGTCGAGCTCTTCCAGCTGACGGGCCAGTCCCGGCAGGTCGTACTGCGGGACCACGGCGTTGATCGACCTGGCCATCTCGACCCTGCTGTCGTAGAGGACCAGGCCCTCCTCGCCTTTGAGGTCGAGCATGACCGCATTCAGTTCCGTCGTGTTCACGCGGTCGATCGCCTCTGCCCACAGGGTGCGGTCGCCGGCGATCTCGGCCGTGACGTGAACGGCCTTGGCGACCTTCGGGGAGATGGAGACGGTCCTCTTCCCGGGGCTCCCGTCCCACTCGAAGTCGCCCAGCGACCAGGCAGGCCGCCATACGGAGACCACGCCTCTCTCGGCCAGCCGCACCTTGAACTCACCGGCCCGATCTGTCACCGCTTCGCCGAGTCCGGAGCTCACGTAGACCCCCGAGATCGGGCGCCCGTCCGGATCGACGACCTCTCCCCGCAGATACCTGGCCTCCATACGGACGAGCACCTCGTCCTCGGGGCGCTCCCGGACATCCACGAGTTTGGGTTCGAAGCCCGGAGCCTCCAGCGTGAACTCGTTGAGCGAGCGACTCCACTCCACGATCGTGGTTCCGGTCTCGTCGGTGCTCGACAGCGGACGGTCGCCGGCCATGACCACCGCCCCTGAGACCGGCGTCCCCGCTTCGTCCACCACCTGAACAGCGAAGGTGCCGCGACCCGACGCGAACATCCAGCCCGCCCACGCCAGCCAGGCCGCGGTGACGACGAAGAGGAGGCGGAGCTGTTTCGACCGGGCCACCGACGGGAGTCTACGGACCGCCTGGATTCACCGGGAATGGCCTATCGACCATTGCGGGGCAGGGGGGTCGGTGATACCTTGACGCCCAGAGAGGGAGCCCTTTGCGCCATCCAAGAAGATCGTCGGTCCATGACACCGTTGGGCTCTACCTCGACGGGGTCTCGCAACATCTGCTGCTGTCCGCCGAGGACGAAGTTCGCCTCGCCCGGACGATGGAACTGGCAAAGAAGGCCCAACTGCGGCTCGACACGGGCGACTTCGAGGAGGAAGAGGCCGAGCGGCTGCGTGCCTACGTCGAATACGGCGAAGAGGCCAAGATGGCCTTCATCCGCGCCAACCTCCGCCTGGTCATCTCGATCGCCAAGAAGTACACCGGCAGAGGCCTGGAGCTTCTCGACCTGATCCAGGAAGGCAACCTGGGCCTGATCCGTGCGGTCGAGAAGTTCGACTGGCGAAAGGGCTTCAAGTTCTCGACCTACGCCACCTGGTGGATCCGCCAGGCGATAACCCGTGGCCTCGGCAACAACGCGAGGACCATCAGGCTCCCGGTCCACATGGTCGACGTCGTCCGCACCATCCACGACACCAA
>JBFGRR010000270.1:0-2403 GCA_041567215.1 Acidimicrobiia bacterium
GGTCGGTGATGTCGTCGGCCGGCACGTAGATCGCCTGCAACGAGGTGATCGAACGGCCCTGCAGCGACGTGATCCGCTCCTGGAGGAAGCCCATCTCGCCCGAGAGGGTCGGCTGGTAGCCGACCGCGGACGGCATGCGGCCCAGCAGCGTGGACACCTCGGAACCCGCCTGTGTGAAACGGAAGATGTTGTCGATGAACAGGAGCACGTCCTGGCGCATCTCGTCGCGGAAGTACTCGGCCATCGAGAGCGCTGCGAGGGCGACGCGCAGACGCACCCCGGGCGGCTCGTCCATCTGGCCGAACACGAGTGCGGCCTTCTCGATGACGCCGGACTCGGTCATCTCGAGGAACAGGTCGTTGCCCTCACGGGTGCGTTCCCCGACGCCCGCAAACACCGAAACGCCGCCGTGCTGAGTGGCCACCCGGTTGATCATCTCCTGGATGATCACGGTCTTGCCGGTTCCGGCACCGCCGAAGAGGCCGATCTTCCCGCCGCGGACATACGGCTCGAGGAGGTCGATGACCTTGATGCCGGTCTCGAACAGCTCCTTCTGCGGCTCGACGTCCTCGTAAGCGGGTGGATCGCGGTGGATCGGCCAGCGCTCGTCGAACTCGAGGCCCATGCCGCCTGGATCGAGGGTGTCTCCCCACACGTTGAAGATGTGGCCGAGGGTCTTCGGGCCCACGGGAACCGTGATCGGCGAACCCAGGTTCCGCACCTCGGTCCCTCTGACCAGGCCGTCGGTGCCTTTCATGGCGATGGCACGGACCTTGTTGCCACCCAGATGCTGGGCGGTCTCGCAGATGATGGTCTCCGTCTGACCCTCGATGGTGAGATCCACCTCGAGTGCGTAGAGGATCTCCGGGAGTTCGCCCGGCGGGAACTCCACATCGATCACCGGGCCGGTGACCTGGACCACCCGCCCCAAGCTCTTGACATCAGCCATTTCGTCCTGCTCCTGTTCGCCTGTTCATCTGTCACCGAACGACTCGGCGAGCGCTTCGGCTCCACCGACGATTTCGGAGATCTCTGTAGTGATAGCCGCTTGTCGGGCCTGGTTCATCACCCGGGTGAGCAGCTTGCTCAGCTCGGTGGCGTTGTCGGTTGCCGCCTTCATCGCCCGCTGCCTCGACGCGTGCTCAGACGCCGAGCTCTCCAACAACATGCCGAATATCCCGGCTTCCACGTAGCGAGGGAGGATCCTGTCGAGGATCTCGCCTGCCGAGGGCTCGAATTCGTAGGACACCGAGCTCGCGCTCGTGTCGTCCGCGGGAGGCTGGATGGGGAGAAGCGGGAAGTGGGTGGCCACCTGGGTGGCGGCCGAGGCGAACCTCGTGAAAAACGCTTCGACGGCGTCCACCGTGCCGGAGGCGTATTCGTCCATGACGGTGTTGGCGATGGCACGGGCATCGCCGTATCCGGGCGTGTCGGTGATCCCCAGGAAGGCCCGCTCGATCATGTAGCCGCGGAATCGGAAGTATCCCTGAGCCTTCTTGCCGACCACATAGAGCCGCGCATCGCGCCCTTCTTTGCGGTGGGCGATCAAGGCAGCCTCTGCCAGCCTTATGACGTTGGTGTTGTAGCTGCCGGCCAGACCCCGGTCCGAGGACACGACGACGACGCCGACGGTACGGACGTCACGCCGCTTCAGCAGGACGTGGTCTGCGCCACCGGAGGCCCTGCCCGCGTTGCGGATGACCTCTGTCAGCTTTTCGATGTAGGGGATCGACTGCCGTACCCGCACCTGCGCCTTCACGATCCGCGAGGCCGCGATCAGCTCCATGGCGCGAGTGATCTTCTTCGTCGCCAGAACCGATCCGATCCGGCGCTCGATTTGCTGGATCTCAGCAGATGCCATTCGCCGCCCTTCTCACTCGGCCGTGAACTGTTCGGCGTACTCACCTATGGCCGCGTCGAGGATGGCGGTGTCGGGTAGCTCGCCCGTGCTGGCCAGGCCCTCGATGAGAGCCGTGTGCCGGGTCCGCATGTAGTCGCGAAGGCCGACCTCGAACTCCTGGATCCTCTCGACCGGCACCTGGTCCATGAAGCCGTTGGTGGCCGCGTAGATGGCGAGCACCTGGTCTTCCACGGACACCGGGGCGAACTGTGGCTGCTTGAGCACCTCGACCACCCTGGCGCCACGAGCGAGCTGCGCCGATGACGCTGCATCGAGTTCGGACCCGAACTGGGCGAATGCCTCGAGTTCGCGGAACTGGGCGAGGTTGATGCGCAACGGACCGGCCACCTTCTTCATGGCCTTCACCTGTGCTGCGCCACCCACCCGGGACACCGAGATACCGGCGTTGATGGCGGGACGGACACCCGAGTAGAAGAGGTCGGTCTCGAGGAAGATCTGGCCGTCGGTGATGGAGATCACGTTGGTGGGGATGTACGCGGACA
>JBFGRR010000271.1:0-2401 GCA_041567215.1 Acidimicrobiia bacterium
ATCAGCCTCGTCGATGACGACGATCTCCACGTCCGACAGCGACACGGCCTTGCGGTCGCACAGATCGATGAGGCGTCCGGGGGTGGCGACCACCACCTCGACGCCGCGCCGGAAGGCGTCGACCTGCTTGGGGATGGACGACCCGCCGTAGACGCTGAGCAACTCGAAGCCGCGCGACCTGACGAGTGGATCCAGAGCCTCGGAGATCTGGAGGCAGAGTTCCCGTGTCGGCACGAGGATCATCGCGGTCGGCTGTTTGGGTTGGGCCTTGGCGAGGCGTTCGACCATCGGGAGTCCGAACGCGAGGGTCTTACCGGAGCCGGTCTGGGCCTTGCCGCAGACATCGAGGCCCGAGAGGGCGTCGGGGATGGCCATGCTCTGGATCGGGAAGGGTGAGGTTATGCCGTCTCGGGCGAGGATCTCGACGAGGTCGGGCGCGACGCCGAGTGTGGCGAAGCTGGTTTCTTGGGTGGTCACGGTGCTCCTGGCTGCAGAAGGCTCGATCCCGGACGGGAGAGCCGCCGGCGACTGAACCGGCCACGCAACGATAACCGACGGCCGTCGGAATCCCGAACGGCTAGAGGTTGTCTCGTTGGGCCTGGTCGCGCTCTATCGCCTCGAAGAGGGCCTTGAAGTTGCCTTCGCCGAATCCGAGGGCGCCGCGTCGCTCGATGAACTCGAAGAAGAAGGTCGGGCGATCCTGCATCATCCGCGTGAAGATCTGCAGCAGATGTCCACCCTCGTCCTGGTCCACGAGGATGTTGAGATCGCGGATCACCTCGAGGTCGGCATCGAGGTCGGGGACCCGTTCGAACACGTCGTCGTAATAGGAGGCGGGGACATGCATCAGGTCCATGCCGCGCTCCCGCGCTCCGCTCACGGTGGCGACCAGATCGCTGGTGGCCAGAGCGATGTGCTGCACGCCTGATCCCCGGTAGAACTCCAGATACTCCTCGATCTGAGACTTCTTCCTCCCCGTCGCCGGCTCGTTGATCGGCAGGCGGATCACCCCCGAGCCGTCCCAGACCACCTTCGACATGAGCGCCGAATACTCCGTCGAGATGGCCTCGTCGTCGAAGTGGCGCAGGAGGACGAACCCGAAGACCCTCTCGTAGAACTCGACCCATCGGTCCATCGCGCCCAGTTCGACGTTGGCCACCACGTGGTCGATCCGTTCGAAGCCGAGAGGCCGGGCCAGCGTGTCGGCGCGAACCTCGAAGTCCGGCGGGGGCCAGACCCGGTCCGGGTTCTCGACGAGGCTGTGGACCGTGTCCCCGTAGGCGGCGATGCCGGACACCTTCCACACACCCCTCTCGCTCTCGAGGATGGCCGGCTTGGCGGCTGCAGTCGCCCCCCGTTCCATGGCCAGTTCGAAGGCGTTCTCGGCGTCGGGAACGCTGATGGCCACGTCGTGCACTCCCGGCCCGTGCAGCATCAGGTGCGAGGCAAGCGGGTGTTCGGGGGCCATCGCCCCGGTGAAGATGAACCTGACCTCACCCTGCTGCAGGGCGTACGACGCCTGGTCGCGCACGCCGGTCTCCGGTCCCCGGTATCCGACCACCTGGTATCCGTGGACGGCGCGGAAGTACTGGGCAGCCTGATAGGCGTTGCCCACCCAGAACTCGATGTGGTGGAAACCCTCGATGGGGAAGTCGTTCCTGTGGGCCTCGATCGCCTCACTCATCACGTCTCCTTTGCCGCCAACACCACGCCGGTGCACTCTCCGAAGCCGATGCCGACCATCCCCGGCCGTTCACAGCGGCCGCTCATCGACACCTCGTCGCCGTCTTTCAGGAAGGTCCGCACCGACCCATCGTCCAGGGGAACGGCTGTGGCCCCGTTCATGGACAGCTCGAGAAGCGAACCGGGCTCCTGCTCATCCGAAACGGTACCCGACGCGAACAGATCGCCGCGGCGGACAACCGCCCCGTTGGAGGTGGCGTGGGCGAGTTGCTGGGCCACCGTCCAGTAGGTCGAGGCGAAGCGAGGGCGGGCAAGCACGGTGCCACCAAGGCTCACCTGGAGGTCGAGGTCGAGGGTTGCCGCCTGTGAGGGCACCAGGTGGGGAAGCGGCCGGGGATCCTGAGGTGGCGCCGGCACCCGGAAAGGGGCGAGGGCGTCGAGGGTGACGATCCACGGGGACACCGAGGTGGCGAACGACTTCCCGAGGAACGGGCCGAGCGGCTGGTACTCCCAGGCCTGGATGTCGCGGGCCGACCAGTCGTTGACGAGACACACCCCGAAGATGTGCGACTCGGCGTCATCGACCGGGATCGGGTGGCCGTCGCCATTGCCGGCACCGACTATGAACCCGACCTCGAGTTCGAAGTCGAGCTTGGCGGTCGGACCGAAGGCGCCCGGCCCCAGCTGGCCACGGGGCCTGCGGACCGGCGTGCCCGAG
>JBFGRR010000272.1:0-2395 GCA_041567215.1 Acidimicrobiia bacterium
GAGTTGGTGGGCGGCCCCGGCCGCCCACCGTCGAATCTCAGCCGAGCTTGTAGCAGGCCTCGGTGAAGTTGAAGTCCTTGGCGATCTGCGACTCGTACTCCAGTTCCAGAACCCGCAGTCCCGTGGGGGAAGTCAGGTCGGGAACAGAGATGTAGCTCTTCTTGATCACCGTCGAGTTGGCATCGCCCACGTATCCCTGGCTGGGAGCCAGGCCGTTGAAGTCGATGGCCTCGAGCGACTTCGCGGCCGCCAGCACACCGGCCTGGGTCATGTCGCCGTTGTCGTAGGCCTTGAGCAGCGCCTCGTGGAGGATCTGCGCCTCGACGAACCCCTCGCCGTAGTAATCGGTGGGCGGAGCATCAGGAGCGTACTGGGCCATGAGTGCCTTCAAGTTGGCCACGCCAGGCGTATCGGCAGCCCATGGAGCGATGTAGAACGATCCGTAGAAGTCACGAACCATCGCATCACGAATCGCCGAGACCTCGGCCACGAACGCCGGGTTCCACGACGGTCCGGCTCCCGTCCACTTGGCCTCGAAGCCCTTTTGCAGGGTCAGGCCATATGTTGCCGACCACGAACCCGGAGTCGCTGTCATGAACACGAGATCTGCGCCCGACGAGGCAATGCCGTCGGCAACTGCCGCAAGGGTTGACTCGTCGCTGGGGATCATCAGACCGGTGCCGTCGTAGACGACCTCGAGCCCCAACGCATCGGCAGCGAGCGCTGCGCCGGCCGCCGAGTCGAGCCCGTAGTCGCCGGGAATCGACGCAATGGCCAGCTTGGGCGCCGTCACGCCGTTATCGGTGACGACACCGGCGAGGTACTCGATGGCGTTCATTGCCTCTATGCAATAGGGAATACCGTGCCCAACGACGTTGGCGTTGATGGCGGGGTCCGCCCATCCCGAGTACCAGGTGAGCGGGATCGCCAGGATGCCGTCCTCGGCCAGCTGCGGGATGATGGCCACCGTGTGCGGCGAGCCTGTCGAGTGGCCGAACGCAACGACCTGGTCCTTGAGCTCTTCGTAGAACTGGACGTGAGTGTCCACCACATAGACGGTGTCACGCACCACCAGTTCCACCTGGAGCCCGTTGACGCCACCGTTGGCATTTACATCCGCCCAGTAAACGTTCATGCCCGCCACGATCGCGCTGACCAGTGGACCGAACGGCCCGGTCAGGTCGGACAGCAAGCCAACCTTGATCACACCGGCGTCGAGATCCACACCGACATCGGTGGCGATGACCATCGGCTCGGCGCCGGTGGTCGTGGTCTCGCCGGCGGCTGTGGTCGCAGTAGTCGTAGGAGCTGCGGTGGTGGTGGTGGTCTCAGCCTCACCATCCCCGCAGGCGGCCACGACGAGAGCGAACACGGCTGTCAGCAACAGCCACGTGTACCTTCGTCTCATAATCTCTTCCCTTCCTCGTCCCATTCATGCCCGACGGGCTCTCACCCGTCCTCTGGGTTCCCGGGGCCTTCGACCCGCAACCCAAACCTCGTTCCCCCCACCCGCAGCGGTCCCTCCCCAACTGCGTGGAGGACAGTCGCATCAATACGTGAACGGCCATCCTTTCCAGTAGTTCCTGATCCGCAGCCAGATCCCGTAGAGACCGAGCGGTTCGAAGATCAGGAATCCGATGATCAGCAGACCGAAGATGACCTGGTTCAACTGGAGAACGCTCAACCCTGGGCCCGTCCCGGGGAGGGTGTTGATGATGCCCCCATCGGTGCCGCTCGTGGCGACGATCGGGTCGGCGATCGCCGCAAACAGGCCCTCACCGCTCTCGACGATCCCCTTGAGCCACTCGGTGAAGTTCTGCACGATCCTCGGGAAGAGCACCACGAAACCGGCTCCCATCAATGTGCCGGAGACCGTGCCTGCCCCACCGATCAGGATGATGGCGATGAACTGCACCGAGAGCAGCAAATCCCAGCGCTCGGGGATGGTCCGACCGACGAAGCTGGCCAGCAGGGCGCCCGACACGCCTGCGAAGAACGAAGAGATCCCGAACGCCAGGAGCTTGTACGCGAACTCGTTGACGCCCATGATCTCGGCAGCGACATCCCGGTCCCGAATTGCCTGGAAGGCCCTTCCCACCCGGGTCCGCTGGATGTTCTTTGCATACAGCACGAAGATGAGACAGATCACCAGGAGGAACAGATAGGTCTTGGCCTCGGAGCTGATCTCGATGCCGAACCAGGCTCCATCCCTGGAGAAGTCGACAAGCGGGGTCTCCTCTTTCCAGAGCCGCAGTTCGAATCCCGGGAAGGTGCGGCCGGACTGCGAACCGCCGGTGACCGAGGCGTAGTTTCGGAACAGATACTCACCGATGAACACCAGTCCCAGCGTCACTATCGCCAGGTAGAGGCCGCGCACCCGCACCGCGGTGGGCCC
>JBFGRR010000273.1:0-2372 GCA_041567215.1 Acidimicrobiia bacterium
GCCGAGGTGCCCCGCGAGCACAGCCTGGTCTGGACCGAACAGATGATGCCGGTGTTCCCGGTCGTCAGGGTGCCCCACGTGGAGGCGGCCATCGACCTGGCAGTCCGCTCCGAGCACGGGTTCAGGCACACCGCCTCGATCCACTCGACGAATGTGGACACCATCACCACGATGGCCCGCGCCCTCAACTGCTCGATCTTCGTGGCCAACGGCTCCAACTATTCGGGTCTCGGCCGCAACGGGGAAGGCTTCTGCTCCTTCTCGATCGCAAGCCCGACGGGCGACGGCCTCACCAGGCCACGCACATTCTCGAGAGAGCGGCGAATAACCGTCGTCGGATCGCTCAGGATCGTCTGATGCACCCCGCACTGGCCGTGATCGAGCTCTCCTCGATCGCCACGGGAATCGTCGTCGGTGACGCGATGGCCAAGCGGGCGCCCCTCGACGTGATCTATGCAGGAACGATCCATCCGGGGAACTATCTGATCGCCGTGGCCGGTCCGGTGGGCGAGGTCGAGGAGGCGCTCGATGCAGCCCACCACTCGGGTGCGGGCAGGATCATCGACGAGATCTTCCTCCCCAACGTGCACGCCGATGTGGTCGGGGCGCTTCGCGGTGAACGGCGGAAGTCCGCGGGCGAGGCGCTCGGCATCCTCGAGTCGTCCACCACCGCATCGATCGTCGAGGCCGCGGATGCAGGGGTGAAAGGGGCGGCGGTGACTCTCCGGGAGCTCCGAATGGCCGATGGTCTCGGAGGAAAGGGGTACCTGCTGTTCGGGGGTCCGGTGGCCGAGGTCGAGATCGCCGTCGAGATCGGCTCTGCCCGCATCGATCCGGGCAAGCTGATCGGAGCCGAAGTGATCGCCTCTCTCCACGGTGAGATGGACGAGAACCTCGAAGGATCGGCCCGATTCCGTGATCGGATCGGGGGCTAGGGATGCAGCTCGGGCGGGTCATCGGGACCGTGGTGGCAACCACCAAGTACCCCGGCATCGAGGGCATCCCGCTGCTGATCGTTCAGCCGCTCACCACGTCGGGCCTACCCGAAGGCAGGCCGGTCGTCGCTGCCGACGCCGTGCACATGGCCGGTCCAGGGGAAACCGTCTACATCGTGGGGTCGCGGGAGGCTGCCCAGGCTCTGCCCGAGACCTTCGTCCCGGTGGATCACGCCATCGTCGGGATCGTGGACATGGTCGAGAAGCTGGTCGATCAAGGATGAAACTGGCGAGGGTCTCCGGAACGGTGGTGTCGACCTTCAACTCGCCGGTCTTCGACGATAGGCGCCTGTTGATCTGCGATCTGCTGACCCCGACTGGTGAGCTTGCCGGGGGATATCTGATCGCGGTTGATTCCGTTGGGGCCGGGGCGGGCGAGACCGTCCTGGTGCTGGATGAGGGAAACGGCGCCAGGCAGATCGTCGGGATGGACCCGGCGCCGATACGCGCAGTCGTAGTGGGAGTCGTCGACTCCGTGGACCTCCCGGACGAATGACCCGGGAGCGGAGCGGGCTTCGCACGTTCCTGATCGTCTGGTTCGGGCAACTCGTGTCGCAGGTGGGAGGCACGATGACCGGTTTTGCGCTGGTCATCCACGTCTATCAGACCACGGGTTCGGTCACCCGGCTCGGCGTCGTGATGCTCTCGGTGAGCCTGCCCGCCGTGTTGCTCGCGCCGTTCGCGGGCGTGGCGGTCGACAGGCACGACCGGCGGCTGGTGATGCTCCTGGCCGACACGGTGGCCGCCGCCTCGACACTGGCGATGGCCCTCCTCTTCTTCTTTGGGTCGCTCGAGTACTGGCAGATCCTCGCCGCCGGCGCTCTCTCCTCGGCCGCCGGAGCGTTCCAGGAGCCCGCCTACCGAGCGTCGCTGCCGACACTGGTCCGCAAGGAACACCTCGGCCGGGCCAACGGGTTGGTGGAGATGGGGCCGGCCATCGGAACGCTGGTGGCTCCGGCCATCGCCGGGGCGCTGCTCCTGCTGGCCGGATTGGGAACGGTCCTCGTCGTCGACGTCGCCACCTTCCTGGTGGCCGTCGCCACTCTCGCCGCCGTGAGGTTTCCCTCGGTGGTGTCCGGGGAGGCAGAGAGCGCATCGGCGATCCGCGAGGCCTTGGCGGGGTTTCGTTATCTGCGTGAGCGCGGCGGCCTGCTCGGGTTGTTGTGGGTCTATGCGGGCCTCAACCTGGTGTTGACGCTCTCCAACGTCCTGTGGGTGCCGGTCTTCCTCGCATTTGCGAACGAGGCCGCCATCGGTGCCCTGTTCTCGATCGTCGGTGTGGCGATGCTGCTCGGCTCGGTGGTGATGAGCGTCTGGGGCGGGCCCAAGCAGCGGGTGGCCGGGATAATGCTGTTCATCTCGGTCGGTGGAGTCGGA
>JBFGRR010000274.1:0-2363 GCA_041567215.1 Acidimicrobiia bacterium
GGAAGCCCGATCGTGCCCGGTCTGATCTGGGCCGATGGCGATGCCTACGGGACGATCCTGCTGGGCGCGCTGCCCTACAACGGCAAGGACAAGAGCTTCGACACGCTCTACGTCTTCCCCGGCGAGGAACAAACCCCGGTGGCCGAGGCCGCCCACGGCAAGGGCTACAACGGGGGCCGCTGGATCCCCACTCCCGTGACCTGGAACGTGGCGCCTTATCTGCTCACCAGCGCCGGAGCCGTAGAGGATGCCGCCGCCGAAGGGCACGTCACGATCGGTGCCCCGATGACCGATATGGCCTTCCTCTGCCCGCTGATACCCAACCACTGACCGAAGGGCGAGCATCGGCCCTTACAATCCCGGGGCCGATGCTCGTCTCCCTCGAAAACATATCCGTCCGTTTTGGGAACACCCCGGTGATCGCCGGGGTCGATTTCGTGGTGTCGCCGGGAGAGGTGGTTGGGGTGGCCGGCCCCAACGGCGCCGGCAAGACCACCCTTCTCGGCGTGGTCGCCACACTCACCCCGCCGACCGCCGGCGGTGGGTCGGTGCTCGGAGCAACTCTCGGCACCCGGGAGACATGGCAGGTGCGACGCCGCATCGGGTGGGCCGGACACGATCCGGGCCTCTATCCCGACCTGACGCTCCGGGAGAACCTGACGCTGTCGGCCTCCATCGCCGGCCTCTCCCACGAGCAGGCCGACGCTGCACTCGACGCCGTCGGCCTGTCCGCCGCCGCCCATCGGCGTGCTGACCGCTCCTCCAACGGCATGCAGCGCCGCATCGACCTGGCACGCATGTTGATGCTCGCGCCAGATCTGGTGCTGCTCGATGAGGCGCACGCCGGACTCGACAACGCTGCCGACGAGATCATCAGCGAGATCCTGCGCCGGACCCGGGCCAAAGGCGGTGGCGCACTGCTGGTCTCCCACGACGCCCGCCGGCTCGCCGAGGACACCGACCGGGTGCTCCGGATCGAGAGAGGGACGGTGCGATGAGCGGCTTCTGGCATCAGGTGTTCACCATCACCCGCCGCGACCTGACCATCGAAGGTCGGGCCGGCGAGGTGGTGGGAGTGGTGCTTCCGTTCGCCGCGATCGCAGTCTTTGTCGTCCCATTGGCAACCGATGCCCTCGAAAGCCGTCTCACCCAGCTCGGATTTCCGATCTACTGGCTGGTAGCCCTCCTGTTCGGTATGCAGATCGCCTTGCGTCAGACCGGCACGGAGACGGCGAACCAGCGCAGGCAGCTCGCCTTGCTGGGCCTCGACCCGGCCGCTCGTTTCCTCGGCAGATCGATCGCCGCCTCCGCGCTGACCCTGCTCGTCCTCGTGATTTCGCTGCCCCTGGTGGTGGTCTTCTACAACCCACCGACCATGCGTGATCCCTGGGTCATCGCACCCGTGATCGTGCTCTTCGGCGCCGGACTCTCGATGCTGACGACCATGGCGGGGGACGTGACCGTCGGCCTCAGGACACGCTCTGTGCTGGCGCCGCTTCTCGTGGCACCGCTGGCAGTCCCATTGATGATCGGCGCCTCACAGACGGTTGAAGCTCTTGTGCACGATCGCACTACCCTTACCTGGATTTTGTTGTTGGTGGTCGTGGACTTGGGTCTGTTGGTCACCGGCTTCCTGGCCTCGAGACCACTGGAGGATGCCGCGATATGAAGAGAGCCGCACTGCCCACACTCACCGGGGCCGCCCTCGCCCTCGGACTGTTCCTGGCGGTCAACTCACCGCCCGACCTCATACAGGGCGAGTTCGTTCGAATCCTCTACGTGCACGTCCCCTCTGCCTGGCTTGCCTTCCTGGCCTTCGGGGTGACCGCCTTCGGTTCCGCGACATGGCTGATCCGCAAGACCGAACGCTGGGATCGGCTGGCGGCGTCCTCCGCGGAGATCGGAGTGCTCTTCACCGCCTTGGCGCTCCTCACCGGAATGATCTGGGGCAGGCCCGTCTGGGGCACCTACTGGGATTGGCTGGACGCCCGCATGTCGTCCACAGCGCTGATGTTCTTCGTCTACCTGGGCTACCTGGCCCTTCGCCGTGCCACTCCCGACCCACTGCAGCGGGCCCGGCGCTCGGCCATCCTCGGGGTGATAGCCGTCATCCAGGTTCCGCTGGTCTACTTCTCCGTCAGCATCTGGCGGACGCTCCACCAGGGGATGACGGTGACATCTGACGGGATCGCCATGGACGGCGAGATGGTGGCGGCGTTGATGGCGAACCTGGCCGCCTTCACGCTGTTGTATCTGTCCTTGTTGTTCGAGCGCTTGCGGCTGGCCAAGCTGGAAGCACTGGCGGAGCCGATTGCAGAGCCGATCGCGGGAGAAGCGATCTCCACGCCCAAGTTGGGGAGCCA
>JBFGRR010000275.1:0-2351 GCA_041567215.1 Acidimicrobiia bacterium
CGCCTCGGCGGGTGCAGGGATCACGGCGATCCCGCGGTCTCCTACGCGGGATGCGAGTGCGGCGCGGTGCTCTCGAAAGCGGTCGGGCATGGTGACGTCAGCGTCGCAGGATCAACCTGTGACGGCAAGATCCACGATGAGCGGGAAGTGATCCGACCCGAGCGCCGGGCCCAGCCTCCGATCGACGATGCCGACTCCCTCCCCATGGAGGAGATGGTCGATCGGAATCCGCAACAGGGGCGACCCCGTGGCGGGGAAGCTGGCATCGAGTCCCCGCCCTCGCTGGGAGTTCTCGAGCCCCCCGGCTCGCAGGAGGGTCCTGAACGAGTGTGACCACGGGCTGGCGTTGAAGTCGCCGACCACGACCTTGGGGCCCGAGCGGTCAGCGGCCCAATCGCCGGCAAAGCGCATCTGCGCGTCTCGGAGAGCGGCTCTCTGGGCCGTCGTGGGCGCCAGCGGATGGATCGCCAGGATTGCCATGCCCCCCAATTCCACCTCGACGGCGCGGGGCTCCGAGACACCGAACCCGCGGCTCACCACCGAGGCGGCCTCCTTGTGGAGGACGAGCGTGCCGAAGATCAGATCGTCCGCCCTGGTCTTGACGATGGTGTACCCGAGGTCGGCGGCTTCGACCGCCTCCTCCCATGGCCGGCTCGCCTCGTGGAGGAACACCACGTCCGCCCCGGAACCGGCGATGAACCCGGTCACCTCGTCGAACTGCTGGTTGGAGGCGAAGAGGTTGAAGGACAGAACACGGATGGCGGCACCCGGCAGCGGCGGTTCGACCGGAAGGAAGAACGGCACCAGCACGATGACATTGACGAGGCCGACGCCGAGCACGACCAGGCCGATCCTCCGCCACCGGAACCCGATGAGGACGGCCGCCAGCAGCGTCAGGACCGCCGCGTACTGGGGCCGAAAAGAGGCGAGCAGATCCAGCGGCCACCAAAGGCCTCCGAGAAACCCGGCCAGCGAAGCCGCGGCTAGGAGCAGCGCTGGGATGGCGACGAGGATCACGGTCTCAGAGAGTGGCCAGCCATTCGGACACGTGGCGGCCGATGGCCTCGCCCGAGTCCTCCTGGACGAAATGCGACCCTGGCACGGTGACTTCGGTCTGGTTGGGCCAGGACCTGCACAGCTCACGCTGGCGGCCGGTGAGTATCGAACCCGGCTCGACATTGACGAACAGCTTGGGGATCTGGTTCGTGCCCATCCAGGCGCTGTATGAGGCCACCAGTTCGTGGACGTCGGCGGGCTCACCTCCGATGGGGATCTCACGCGGCCAGGTCAGTGTGGGCCAGCGGTGAGAGGGCTCGAGGTAGGGCCGCCGGTATTCCGCGAGAGCCTTTTCCGAAAGCGGCTTCAGAACCGAGGCGGGGAGAATCCGTTCGACGAAGACGTTCTTGTCGATCACGATCGACTCCCCGGCACCCGAGCGCATCGCCTGGAAGATCGACGAGGCTGCTTCCGGCCAGTCGCTCCACTCGACGGGGGTGACGATCGTCTCCATGTAGGCGATCGCCTTCACCGCCCCGGGATGCCGGTAAGCCCAGTCGAAGAGGAGGGCGCCACCCCAGTCGTGCCCGACCAAGGTGACGTTGGCAGCGACGCCGAGTCCATCGAGGAGGGCTTCGAGGTATCTCCGGTGGGTGGCGAACCGATAGACGCCCGGTCCGGGTTCGAGCTTGTCGGAGTCGCCCATCCCGATCAGGTCGGGGGCGATGCAGCGTCCGGATCCTTCCAGTTCGGGGATCACTTTGCGCCACAGGTGCGACGAAGTCGGGTTCCCGTGGAGAAGGATGATCGGGTCACCCTCACCCGCCTCCACGTAGGCCATCCGCCGTCCGAGGACTTCTGCAAAGCGCTTTTCTGGGGGCATGGCCACGACGCTACCCGCGCCGCCAGACTCTCAGACGTCGGCCGGAGGTCCGGCGTGCGCCGGTGCGGTCTGCCCAGCGGCCGGATTTCTCCGTCGGTAGTCTCGCGCCAGGAGGTTTGTGACAGTGGCGTGCCCATCCTGTGGCGCCGATCAACCGGCAGGTCGCAAGTTCTGCACCAAGTGCGGGACGACGCTCGACCTTGCGTGTCCAGCCTGTGGAGCCGCCGTCGAGGCAGACGCCGCATTCTGCGGCGAGTGCGGAAGCGCACTCTCGCCCCTGGTTCGACCCGCTGCGGCCTCGCCGGTATCGGATCCCGGGGAGCGTCGCTTCGTGACGGTGCTGTTTGCCGACCTGGTGGGATTCACCACCTTCTCGGAAGGGCGCGATCCCGAGGACGTACGGGCGATGCTCACCCGCTACTTCGAGCGTGCCCAGAGCGTGATGGAACGTTTCGGAGGCCAGGTCGACAAG
>JBFGRR010000276.1:0-2341 GCA_041567215.1 Acidimicrobiia bacterium
GGCATCACCGACCGGATGCTGCGCAGGATTCCCACCCCGACCGGGGCTCCCGCCGACATCACCAGCCGAACCTGCCCGAGAGCTCCCCTGAGAGAAGGGGATACCTCACCGTCCGTCGCAGCGACGTTGGCGAGGGCGGCAGGCGACGCGAACACCAGCGTGGCGTCCAAAGCCGAGATGGCCGAGGCGAGCGCCGAACCGGTCAGGCTGCCCGGCTTGGTGACCTCCATGTCGGGGATCACCGAAGCTATTCCCATCGAAGGGCCAAAGAGGGAGAACGGACCGAACGCGGCGACGAGTCGATCCGACTCCCGGATCCCATACAGACCCATCAGGGCATCACGCTGCGCCTGCATCTGGTGATGCCGGTAGACGACTCCCTTGGCCGGCCCGGTCGCACCCGAGGTGAAACCCACGGCAGCGACGTCGCGCGGCGACGGCGCTGCAGGCAGAGGTCTCCCCCGGCCGCGCCGGCGCAGCTGGTCGAGCGTGGCCACCACGCCGAGCGCCCTCCGGCGCGGTCCGTCTAGCTCCTCCGTGGAGATCGGCGTTCCCGGCCAGCGCATGGCTCTGGCCGCGGCCAGTGCACGGGGAACGCCGATCACGTACCGGGGATTGGCGCTCTGGAGCGCCCGCCCCATTCCCTTGACTCCGAGGCCGGCATCGGCAACGACGACGACCGCCCCGGCTCGCCAGCACGCGTAGACACAGGTCGCCAGATCGATCCCCGGCGGCACCAGCAGCGCCACGCGGTCGCCTGCCTGGATACCCACATCGGCGAGCCCAGACGCAACCGCGGCCACGTCTGCATCGAGCTCGGCGAAGGTGATCGAGGCGTCGACTCCGGCCGTCCCCATCTCCACCAGGGCGACCTCGTCGTCTTCTCCTCTCTCGACCAATGCCGACCACAGGGGCCGGCGATCGGTGCCGGGATCGGACTGCTCGACCGATGGACCCCGGATGCCGCCGATCCAGGCGAAGACAGCCTGGGCCACGTCTGCGTCCTCGGTGACCAGGTGGCCGGCGCCGGTGAAGCGGTGGACCTCTGCATCGGGGAGACGCGCCTCCAGGTCGCGCAGGTACCTCTCGGAGAACACCGGGTCCTCGGTGCCCCAGAGAAGCAGCGCCGGTACGCCGGCCAGCGCGTCGAGTCGCTCCGCGACCCCATCGAGGGCTGACCTGCTGGGATGGGACTCGCCGAGTGGGATGTCCTCCACGAACGCGCCGACCGCCGCTCGCCGATCTGCCGTTCGATAGGGAGCCTCGTAGGCGGCCCGTATACCCGGATCCAGTCTCGGACGGGCGAGGGCCAGCGCCCCGCGGATGAACGCAGGAGTCCTCACGCACACGTTCTCGAGGATCCCGGTCGCCCTGACCAATCGGATCACGGCGGGGGCTGGAGCGTCGGACGGCTGGGCGACGGCGGTGTTGGCGAGCACGACGCCGACGACGCTGTCGAGGTTCCGCTGGGCCCATCCGAGGGACACGGGCCCACCCCAGTCGTGACCGACCGTCACCACCGGCCCTGCCAGCTCGAGAGTCTCCGTGAGGGCTGTGAGGTCGTCCATCCGTTGTGCGAGGCGACGGATGGTGCCCGTGCGTTCCGAGAAGCCCATGTCGAGTTGATCGACGGCGATGACCCTGACTCCCGGAGGCGCACAGGCAAGGAGATCACGCCAGAGGTAGGACCACGTCGGGTTGCCATGGACGCACAGAAGGGTCAGAGAGGGCTCGAGAACCTGGTTGTCGAGAAGGTGCCAGGTGCGGCCCCCCTCGAGTTGGGGGGTGGTCACCAACCTCGACCATGAAGGCTGGAGACCGGGGAGCCCGGCTGGGGGCAGTTCGGCGGGTGAGCCGGGGGTCACCAGATCAGTTCGATCCCCATGGCATTGATGCCCGAACCGATACCAAGCAGCAGGACCTTGTCGCCGGACCCGAGAGAATCGACCTCACGCGACAGCGTCATGGGAATCGAAGCCGGACCGACATTGCCGAGGAAAGGGAAGGTGAGCGGCACCTTCGCCATGTCGATCCCCAGACGCTCACACAGCATGTTGGTGTGAACCTGGGAGATCTGATGGAGGATGTAGCGGTCGATCTCCAGCCACCCTCGCTCCTCCGCATCGCCCCAGCCGAGCTTGGAGACCTGCAGGCCTGCCTCGAGGAGGGCTCTGGTGTCGGTTCGCATCTGGTCGAGGCTCCCGACGCACAGGTTGTGGTAGCTCGTGTCGGCCCGGCCGATTCCGCCGACGACCTTGTGGCTGCCCGGGTTCTCGGAGTGGCGCCCGATCACGGCTGCGGCACCGCCGGATCCGAGCGTGAGCGACGCGAACTCGGCGAA
>JBFGRR010000277.1:0-2339 GCA_041567215.1 Acidimicrobiia bacterium
AGGCGCTCTGGGCCGCCGCGGTCGGAGTGGTCCAGCGGTGGTCGCCGATGAAGGCCACGCCGGTCGAGTACGAATTGAATCCGCCGGTGTGGGCGCCGATCACGCCCTGATCGATCCCTCCAGCCCTTCCTTCCCACACGGTGCCGAACTTGTCGATCAACACGTTGTAGGCGATGTCGTCCCACCCTTTGCCCGAGACGTGGAACGAGCAGATCGCGTAGAGCAACTCGGGCACCTCGGCCGCGGTGTAGGCGTTGGAGCCGCCGCCGTGGATGGTGTGATGGACGAACATCGCCTCCACACGATCGGCGTAGTGGAAATGCGGATGTGGGTCGGGGTGCTGGGCACGACACGCATCGCCTCCCCAACTCGACCGGGGCTGGATCCAAGGCTGATCCGGAATGGCGACGGCAACCTCGTCGCGGAAGAAGCGCAGACGGTCGATTATCGACGCTGCCTTCTCGAAGAGGCTGCGATTGCGGCCCGAAGTGTCGACGTAGGTCACCTTCAGCGACTCGGGTGGGCCCTCGACCTTGAAGCGCAACCAGCGCGCCTTCCCCACATATACGGCCTCCGAGGTGTCAGGTTGGACGCCATCGGCCTCACCGGTGCCGGCGTCGGGGCCATGGTCGTCGGTGGCATGCACCGCGGTCCACTCCCCCCAACGCTCGCCATCCTGCGACGCCCGCACCCATGCCTGGACTGGGGCTGCACCGTCCCACGAAAGCCCGATGACGGTCGCATCGACCTCGATGGGATCGCTGGTCCACGGCCCGTTCGATGGAGTGAGCGTGAACTCTCCGACGACAGGCTCCGGATGGTCAGGTGCCAGCGACACTTGGGTCGTCAGCCCGAAGGCCAGCACGAGCGCGGGAAAACCGATCGCGAGCAGATAGCGCGGGTGCCGTCGTCTCGGTTGTCGGCGCATGCCGTTCACTCCCGGGTGCCAACCCGCCCGATGTCACTCTACGGCAAGCCGGACTTCAGACAATTCTTTAGGGCCTTCGCCCACTCCGACGCCGGCGATGAAGAGGGCGGCCGCAAACCACCAGGCCGGCTCGAAGAGCACGGTCTGTGTCATCGAGGGGAGGAAAGAGGCGAACACAGCCAGTCCCCCCGTCAGGCCGGCCCCGAGAACCAGGATGACCCCCAGGAAGAAGGCGAAAGCAACAGCACCGACTACCCCGGTCTCGGCAAGGAGCTCCAAAACCAGGTTGTGTGGCTCCTGGCGGATCGAGTTGGTCTCCCATCCAACTCCGAGCCCCACGCCGAACACCGGGTTCTCATCGAACATGTCGAGATACTCGGGCCACACGTCGGCCCTCTGCTCGGAGACGTCGAAACGGTCGGCGAAAGCGCTGGAGTCCGAGCGGTCGAACAAGCCGGTTATGTCGGCGAGGAGATCCCAACCCTGAGACAGGCGAAATGCGAACTGGAGGTCGAGGTCGCCCCCGACGTTCTCCGGGTCGACAGCGAACACCCCCGCGACGAGGAGCACGATCGTCAATGCGGCGGCGCCGAGCGGGCGGGTGACGTCTCGGAGCCGGACACCGCCCCGGCGCACGAACACGAACGCCGCCACCGACAGGGCGAGTGGGTACGCCACCCAACCAGTTCGAGAGAACGCCATCACCACCCAGAACCCGAGTCCACCGATGACGAGGCCATCCAGCCAGCGACGCCCCGACCCGAACCCCTTGAGGGAGGCCACGAGAGCGAGGGTCGCCCACAGGGTGGCCCACGATGCCCCGTAGGCAGGGTCCTGATGCCAGTTGGTGAGGGCGAGGAAGCCGCTGGTCAGATAGGCGGGTTTCGAGACCCGGAAGATGCCGGGGATGTCGTTGACGGCCGAGATGGCGGACTCACCGAAGACCCCGACGGCGAGCAGAGAGGTCACCACCGCCGTCAACCCCATGGCCGCCGCGGTCCAGAAGACGACACCGAGGGCGCGGCCGGCGCTTTCCCGGTCGCGGAGCCGGCGCTCCGATACCAGAAGCACAGCCAGGCCGACGAGAATCGCCAGCAAGAGGCGCAGGTACCGCTCCCGATAGGCAGGCTCGGGGAAGCCGATACCGATGACCACCAGGAAGGGCAGGATCGCAAGGGTAAGCCGGCGATGCCACGGCCAGGAACGGGTGCGGATCGCCTCGGCCACGTCGATGAGAACCAGGACCACCAGGATCACGAGGAAGGGTTTCCAGGAGATCCACGCGGAGAGGAAGACCGTGTGCAGCGGCAGCAGGGCGACCATGGCGAGGAAGAAAAGGTCGGTCCGGCGGCGCACCAGCCGAGGGTAGTTGGAGACCGTTCCGCCGCCGTCCGCTTCCCTCCTACCCCAA
>JBFGRR010000278.1:0-2309 GCA_041567215.1 Acidimicrobiia bacterium
CACGTTGCGATTGCCCTCCCGGAGGACCTCCACATCCCCACCTTGAACGCGGGCCAGCGCACGCGACACGGTGAGACCCAGCCCGATCGATCCGGGGGCAGAGGCGGACCCTCGCAGGCGTTGATATGGCTCGAAGATCCTCATGGCGTCCTTTGGAGGGATAGGCGCTCCATCATCGCCGACGTCCACGTATACATGCCCGTTGGACCTCGAGATCCCCACGGACACATCGCCACCTCCGTAGCGAAGTGCGTTGGTGACCAGGTTCCTGACGATCTGGCGCACCCGCGACGGATCGGCGATCGCCGAGGTCGAGCCTCCGGACTTGTGCACCTCGACTCCGTGGTCGGGCAACAGCCTGAGCACGGCGGCTACCTCCGAAGGAACGTCCACGACCTCGGAGACGACGTGAACCTCACCGATCTCGGCCCGGGCTACGACGAGCAGGTCTTCGATGAGATGCGACATCTCGATGCTGTTCTGCGCCACCAAGCCAATGAATTCGCCTCTCTCGCTGTCCGTCATGGAGCGACCGCCGCTCAGCTCCTGGGCGAAGCCCACGACTGCGGTCAAGGGGGTGCGCAACTCGTGCGCTACCGACGCCAGGAAACGGTCCTTGGACGCCAGCAGGTCCTCGAGACGGCGTTGGGTCTCGGTGAGATGGGTCACGTCGTTGATGGTGACCATGACCTGGGAGTAGTCGAGCGTTCCACTGATGGGCACCGGTTGCCATTTCAGGTCGAGGTGCATCGGCTCACCCTCGGCCGTCGTCGGGGAAACAGGAATGGACACGGACTCCAGGCCCTCCCAGATTGCCAAGAGGTTCGCGACGAAGCTCTGCCTGGCTTCGTCCGTCAGGAGTTCTCTCAGGTCTTCGCTCGCCGACGCGGACCCGAGTCGTGCATTGAGCTCGATGGCCGCTGGGTTGGCGTCCGTGACCCGGATCAGCGACACGAGTTCCGCGAGAGAATCGGTGTCGCCCAGATACTGCTCGAGATCCTCGACGCCATCAGACCGGAGTTGGTCCAGTCGGCGCTTCACCTCCGAGAAGTCCTGGCGCTGGATGGCGATCGGCGCAGCCTGGAAGAGATGCCGGTACCGGATCTCGCTTTCGGCCAGGGCCGCCTCGGCCGCTCGCCTGGCGGTGATGTCCTCTACAACGCCGATGAAGAAGGGAGCCGACTCGCCGCCGAGGGTCGTCATGCGGACCCGACACCACCGTTCACCCCCGGCGCGCAGCAGCCTGGCTTCCCATTCGACCACCTGCCCGGAGTCGACGATGTGCCTGCTGAGCCTGCGGAGCTCGAAGAGATCATCGGGATGGATGAACTCTGCGACCGACCGGCCACTCAGATCGGACTCGTCACCTACGATCCCCTTGAAAGCCTGGTTTGCGGACACGACCGACCCTGCCGGGTCCGCGATGACGATTCCGACACCGGCGTTCTGGAACGTGGCCTCGTACCGCGCTTCCGCCAGGGCGAGATCACGCAGCGCTTTCTCTCTTTCGACACGCAGAGCCTCAGGTCGTCCCAGAAGCTCGGCGACACCGAACGCTCCGATCAGAGCGACCAGCGCTCCGGCGATCCACAGAGTCGAGGTCGTCGGCGCCCGCGTCGGCCACCCGCCTGCCGGCTGCATCGCAAGGCTCCAGGTGGTCGCGGTGGCGCCAACCTGCAGTGTTCGAATGACCGGATCGCCGGCGAAGGCCTCCGACGAGCCCGCGATCACTTCCTCCGTCCCCGCCCGGCGAAGACCGGCGGTCATCGACCCGGCCGCTGAAGAGAATCCGGTGTCGGCGGCGATCGACGGCCAATCCAGAACGATGGCGGCAAAGCCCCAGAATCGTCCATCGTCTTCGTACACAGGGCGCCGCACGATCAGACCGAGGCCGCCTTGCACGAGCTCTACCGGACCCTGGATCACCGTCTCGCCGCTGTCGATCGCCGGTTCCAAGAGGGCCTTACGATCCGGGTCGGCCATCAGATCCAGGCCCACCGCCCTCTCGTTTCCTTCGAGCGGGTAGACGAAGTCGAGGATCGATGAGGGAGCGAGTTGCACCGATCTGATCTTTGGCGCGACATCCATGAGAGCCGCAGCGAACACTGGGAAGTCGAGATTGAGGCGGGCTTGATCGTCCGCAGTTATCTCCACGAAGGCTGAAAGGGTCTCGACGGCCGCGGATTCACGAACGACGACATCACTGAGACCCCTTGCCAGCGAGTCTGCCTGTGCCCCCACCGAGGCCCTCACCTCCGCAAGGTGAGCCGAACGACCGACGTGGTCGACGAAGGCCGTTATGGCGAGGA
>JBFGRR010000279.1:0-2269 GCA_041567215.1 Acidimicrobiia bacterium
CACAATCGACCACCATTTAGACAGATGGACCGGCGATGGAGGTGAACATGGTGACCCCTACCGGAGCACTTGTACTTCTCGCCACCGCCTGGGTTGCGATCGGCTTCGGCACCGCCTACCTGATGGCCCGTCGCGGACACGACCCCTTCACGTGGTGGTACATGGGCGCAGTCCTGGGTCCTCTCACGATCCCGATGGCCATCACCAAGCTCCGCCAGCACGACGACGCTGCTCCAGCCGAGGTGACATCGGGCACCCGTGAGGGTGGGTCGATAGACGTCCTGGTGGGGATGGATGGATCGCCCGAGAGCCATCGTGCTCTCGAGGATGCAATCAGGGTGGTCGGATCCAGGATCGGCAGGCTCTGCCTGGCGACCGTGGAGGACTTCGATGCGCCGATGAGATCCGATGGCGCGGCCGAGTCCGTGCTGAGGGAGGCCGCGAGCAAACTGCCCTACCGAGACCCAACGACGGTGGTGCTCACAGGCAAGCCCGCCGACGCGCTCCTGTCCTATGCGTCTTCCCAGGCCTATGACCTGCTCGTCGTCGGGAACCGTGGCCGAGGGATGTCCAAGCTGCTCCTCGGCAGCGTGGCTCAGCAGATGGCCCGGTCTGCCGGCATCCCGGTTCTCATCTCGCGCCGGGCCTGACAACGCCAATGGCTCGCCTCGAGGCCCACTCGAGCGCCACCGCCGAATGGTGGGCGCAGGACTCCGCGTCGGTCATCGCCGACCTGAAGAGCGACCGATCGACCGGGCTGTCTGACGAAGAGGCCGCCAAACGCCTCTCGAGGGTGGGGCCGAACGAACTGGAGGCCGAACCTAGACGCCCGGTGGTGCTGTTGTTCCTGGCCCAGTTCGCATCGACGATGATCATCGTCCTCCTCGCTGCGGCCGCCGTCACCTTCTTCATCGGCGAGTACCAGGACTCGATCGTGATCACTGCCATCGTGATCTTGAATGCGGCGATCGGCTTCGTTCAGGAATACCGCGCCGAACGAGCCATGGAGGCGCTCAAGACCCTGACCGCTCCCACCACGCGGGTGGTGCGCAACAGCACGAGGATGACCATCGCGGCGCGTGATGTGGTGCCCGGTGACATCCTGCTGCTCGAAGCGGGGGATGTGATACCCGCCGATGCCCGGATCATCGAGTCGGCGAACCTCCGGGTGGACGAGTCGTCCCTCACCGGCGAGTCGCTTCCCGTGGACAAGTCGAGCGACCCCCTCCGGCAGGCTCGCCAGGTGGGCGATCGGACCAACATGGCGTTCAAGGCGACGTCGGTGGTCTATGGGCGCGCCAGGGCGGTGGTCGTCGGTACGGGTATGGCGACCGAACTGGGTCACATCGCGGGACTCCTGAAGGCGCACCGCTCCCCCGCCACGCCACTACAAAAGCGCCTGGCGGCGCTCGGTCGCCGCCTGGCGGCGGCCGCGATCGTCATCTGTGCGGCGGTCTTCCTGATAGGGGTCATGCGGGGAGAGGAGATCACGCTGATGTTCCTCACCGCGGTCAGTCTCGCCGTCGCAGCCATTCCCGAAGCGCTCCCTGCGGTCGTGACGATCTCGCTTGCACTCGGAGCCAGGCGGATGGCCAACCAGAACTCGCTGATACGCCGCCTCCCTGCAGTCGAGACCCTCGGATCGGTGACCGTCATCTGTTCCGACAAGACAGGCACTCTGACCCAGGGCCGAATGCTGGTCGAAGCGATCTGGACCGCCGACGCCGAGTATCGAGTGACCGGCCACGGTTACGAGCCCACCGGCGAGATCACCGAAAACGGCACTCGCGTGACGGACGCCGGTCGTCTAGCCGATCTCGTCGAGGCGGCTGTCTTGTGCAACGACGCTGTGCTGGTTCCCGGATCGGAGTGGCGCGTGGAAGGCGACCCGACCGAGGGCGCCCTGCTCGCTCTCGGCGGCAAGCTGGGGTTCTCGAAGGAACAGGTCGCAACCGATCACCCCCGGATCATGGAGATTCCTTTCGACTCCTTCCGCAAGCGCATGACGACGGTTCACGGAGGTTTCGAGCACCTCGTCGCATGCAAGGGCGCTCCCGAGTCCGTCACGTCGGTGTGCACCGCCGTTGCGGGCTCTGCCCGACAGCGCGCTGATGCCCTCACCGAAGCCTTGGAAGCCGCCGACCGCTACTCGACCAATGGATACCGGGTGCTGGCCGTCGCCGGAAAGGCCGCCGACGACGGCGACATCGACGATCCCGACACGTGGGAAGCCGACCTGACCCTCTACGGGTTGGTCGCGATGACCGAC
>JBFGRR010000280.1:0-2253 GCA_041567215.1 Acidimicrobiia bacterium
GACCACCGAAGCCGGGATTCACCGACATCATCAGCAGCATGTCGCTCATCTCCGCAAACGGCTCGATGGCCGCCCATGGCGTCGGGGGCGAGATGACCAGGCCGAAACCAAGGCCAAGGCCCCTCGCGGCGGCGGCTGCTGCGGTCGGATCGGGCACCGCTTCGATGTGGAGGGTGATCAGATCGGCACCGGCCTCGGCGAGTTGCGGTAGGTATGCGGTGGGGTTGCTGGTCATCAGGTGGCAATCGAACACGAGGGCCGAGGACTTGCGTATGGAGGCGATCACCGGCATCCCGAACGACACGTTCGGGACGAAATGCCCATCCATGATGTCGAGATGGAGGAGGTCGGAGCCCGCCTCGACCGAAGCGATCTCCTCCGCCAGTCGGCCGAAGTCGGCCGCGAGCAACGATGGCGCCAGTTTGTAACGCATCGACGGGAGTGTACCGAGGCACCGGAGCGGCAATGCCGACGGTGAGTCAGGGCAGTCCGACACCACCGACCGGCTCGGTCTCGAAACGCCGGCCGAACCCGGAGATCAGCGGACGACCGCGTTCGATCGCCGCCCGGACTTCCGGCATGCTCAGGGAGTCTGCGTGGTGGGCGGCGCTGAGCCAGACCTCGGTCACCCAGATCGCCGCCGGGTCCGAGGCGTCGAGAGACACCACGTAGCTGAGGCAACCAGGCATGTCGCCGATCCCGGCGAGGATCCCTGACAACTCGTCCCGGCCACCTTCGACCGCCTTGATCTCACCGATCAATCCGTACATGCCTGCCCTTCTCTCGGCGGCCACGGATCCTATCCACCGGTACCGGTGCACCCTCGAGTCAGGCCAGCCGGCCCAGCTCGTCGCGCCTGCCTCGGGCCCAATCTGCAGCAGGCATTCGCCTTCCACCGGACGGCTTCACTTCGAGCAACTCGACACGCCCTCGGCCCACATCGCAATGAACACGGCGACCGTCGAAATACAAAGTTCCCGGTTCGCCAGTGCCTTCGGCCAGCCGTGCCCGCAGGACGATCAGCTTGGTGCCCCCGTGTTCGACCCAGGCCCCTGGCGATGGCGAGAACGCCATCGCCCTGGCCACGAAACCGCCCGGGTCGTCCTCGATGTCGAGACGGGTCTCCGAAGAGGCGATCTTCGGGGCTGTTGTCCCGGATGGTGGTTGTGACACGGGCAGCCGGCGCCCCGCCAGGTAGGGATCGAGAACTCGCGACAGGAGCGCAACCCCCGTATCGACGAGTTGCTCCAACACCTCGCCGGCGGTCCGGTCTTTGCCGGTGGCGATGGACGTCACGGCAAGGTAGGGACCGGTATCCAGGCCCGCATCGAGTTTCATGATGGTGACCCCGGTGCGGGCATCTCCGGCCAGGATTGCTCGCTGCACAGGTGCTGCGCCCCGCCAGCGCGGAAGCACCGAGAAATGCACATTGAGGAAGCCCCGGTTGGGGATGGACAGCGCCTCGGGGCGGATCAATGCCCCGTAAGCCACCACGACGGCAACGTCGAGTTCTCCAAACGACCGGAGGGCCGGCGCGAGTTCGGCGGAACCCGCCGGTTTCTCGATCGCCAGGCCGGCCGCGGCCTCGGCCACCGGAGAAGGCACCGGGCGCCTGGACCGACCGCGTGGTGCATCGGGCCGGGTGACCACCCCCACCACGTCGTGGTTGCTGGCCAGCACGTGAAGGAAGGGCACGGCGAGAGCGGGAGTCCCCAGGAATGCTGCCCGAGCCATGGCTACTCGTACTCGATCAGACCGAGAGCCTCATCCCGAAGGTCACGCAGGGCGAGCTTCCTCGCTTTTCGCTCCAGCCTCTCGATCAGCAGCGTTCCCCGCAGATGGTCGATCTCGTGTTGGAGCACACGGCCCATGAGTTCTTCACCTTCGTACTCGACCTCGTCACCGTCGAGGTCGAGGGCACGGGCACGAGCGAACCCGGGCCTGGTGATCACCCAGTAGTGGCCGGGAACCGAGAGACAACCTTCTTCGAACTCCCACTCGCCGCTGGTCTCCACCAGTTCCGGGTTGATCATCACTCTCGCCCCGAGCCCGTCCTGGGCGTCGAAGACCGCCACGTTTCGTGACACACCTATCTGCGGGGCGGCGAGACCGACCCCCGGAGCGGCATACATGGTCTCGATCATGTCTGCGACGAGTTTCCGCACCCCGTCATCGATCTTCTCGACGGGAGCGGCCGGCATCCGCAGCACGGGGTCGCCAAACGTTCTGATCGGGAGTATCGCCATGGCTGGA
>JBFGRR010000281.1:0-2235 GCA_041567215.1 Acidimicrobiia bacterium
CTCGCCCACGGCCGCGCCGTCGTACTGAATCTGATTCAGTGGGAACCATGCGAACCAAGCGTCGAGAAACGGATGTCCGAAATAGAAACTGCTTCCGAGGCCGCGAACGCGCGGCATCCGCGCAGCCGTAACTTTGAATAGTCTGTCCAAGATGTTCATCGTCCTGCTCCTGTATCGGAAGTATCGGAACTACGACCGAAGGCGTCTCGGCCGTCCTAATGAAGGCGCGCCCACCTCGACCTCGCCCAGGCGGTAACCTTGGTCACCTCGTGGGCGGAGAAGGCGGGTCCGTTCTCCGAGGCGTTCATCTCAGCTCCTCCCACTGCGTGCGCTCGACCAGGCCGTAGGTTCGGAGCGACGACGCGAGTCGCAGGGCCAGATCGCTGGGCAACTGCCCTTCGGTCGCCGTGCGGTGGCGGATGTGAACGGCGAGGTCCGTGTCCAGTCCCTGGCGGCGATACAGCGTGACGGTTTCAGCTGTCTCCTCCGCGATCGACTCCCTGATCCGGCGGCCGAGGGAGTCCAGCGGCTCGCCCGAAGACCGCAGATGGATGATCTCGAGCCGTTTCATCTGGCCCCCCTTTGAGAGCGACGCTGCGCTACCTCTTCCGGGTCGACCTCGGAACGTCTCCCGCTCGGTGACAGGACGGGTCCCCCAGCGCACCGTTCCACGAAGTCTGCCAGTTGCGTCCCTTTCATCACCGTGTAGGAGATGGACTCCGGCTCCGCCCGGCGGTTCATCAGACGTAGGACGAACGAGTGCCGGTAGGCCTCGACAGCCTCGGCCGACTCCCACTCGTACAAACCCTGCCAGTGGCCGCTCTCTTCGTCGGCCATCCACAGCTTGTGCCGAAACCCCGGGAATCCGGCAATGAGCGGTACGGGAATCAGTGAAAGCAACCGATTGAGACCCTGGGAGAGCCTCGCGAACCTGAAACGGACGACGAAGACGACGGGCGAGCCGGGAGGTCTGGCGCCCCGCAACGCCAGGTGACGGAACACGCGAAAGGGCCGGCCGTCCTCCATCACCAGCTCTCTGCCGACATGCCGGCGCTCGAACCCGAGACGTCCGACGAGACCCCGCAGCACCGCAACGAGGACACAGACCGGTGGGAGTCTTCGGAGGCGGCTCGCCGAGCTCATCTGTGGTCCTCCGGCTGGTCGAGGTGTCGTCGCAGCCAGTCGACGATGTAGGGGAAGACCTCATCCAGGAAGTCGACCGTGCAGTGCTCAGCCTCCGGGTAGTACTTGAGCTCCTTCTCACCGGACGCCCACTCCAGAAACAAGTCGGCCTGCAGCTTCGGTGTCGGCATCACCTCGTCCCTGCCGGCGTGGAAGAAGAGCAGCGGCCGGTCGAGTCGCGGGGCCCGGGTGATGTCCAGGTCGAAATGCCGAACCGCCTCTTCGAAGTTGTCGCAGCCGGTGATGTAGGTCACTCCCCGCTGCCAGATCGGGTTGAGCTTCCTGGCTCCTTCGAGTCCACCGATCCGCGCGAAGCCGCTGTTGCCGACGGCGCAGCAGATGCGCCGGTCGTGCGCTGCCGACAGAGGCGCCAGATGACCGCCCAGGCTGAAGCCGACCGTGGCGATCCGGTCGAGATCGAGATCTCGGTCGTCGTTGCGCTCGAGCCAGTCGATGATCGCGGACACCGCCCGGTGATAGTCGAGGGCGAACTTCATCGAGCTCCACATCTCACCCTGACCGGGTCCGTCGAAAGCGAAGAAGTTCAGCCCGGCGTCAACCATGCGGCGTCCGAAGAAGTGGTTCTCGGCCTCCTTGATGTTGTCCATGCCGTTGACGTAGATGACCAACGGCCGAGAGGGCTCGGGTGTGCAGTGCAGATAGCCCGGCAGGACGGTGCCCTCGAACGGGATCTCTATCCGCACAGGTCGCTCCTGGGAGGGATACAGGGAGATCGCGCGTTCGTAGCACTCCCGCGCCCGCTGCTGTGTCGACTCCTTCTGTTCCGGATCGATGAAGAAGATGTGCTGGCCTATGTGATAGCAGGCCACCGCCTCGTGGAACCAGGCGCTGGCCGAGGCCAGCTGTCCCTCGTCCAGGGCCGACTGCGCCTTGCTCTCCAGCTCGGCGCCTTCCTTGCGCCACTCCCGGCACCAGTCGAGCCAGTTGCCGACCCTCGCGACCACCCTGCGGAGTCGGCCGTAGTCGATCCCGAAGACCAGGAAGCGCCCGTACCAGCGCTGATACACTCGCCGCTCGTTGAAGATGAACCGA
>JBFGRR010000282.1:0-2230 GCA_041567215.1 Acidimicrobiia bacterium
CCCCCTGCGGCGGGGGGAGTGTCGATGACTCCCAGTTCCCAGGCTCCGGCATCGAGGAATCGGGCCGCCTCCTCGGCAGCCGCGTACGACTGGCTGGCCGGGAAGTGGCTGGTCGCGGCGGCGAAGAACCGGTTCTCCACCAAGCGGTCGGCGACGGCGGGATCGGCATGGCGGTGTGCGAGAGCCTGCCAGGAGGCAGAGGCGTCGATCATCGCCGCCCACAGGTTGGGCTCGTCGGGGTGGGGGTGAGGTTCCGAAGCGAGAGTGTCCAAGCCGAGGGCGGTGGCGAGACGGCGCGCCGGGTCGACCGTGATCACGAGGGTCCTCACTCCGGCCCGCGCCGCGGTGACTCCCAGGGCAGCGGAGATGGTGGTCTTCCCGACCCCGCCTCCACCCGTCACCAGTACGGCTTTGGTCACCATGTCTCGACCTCGTCGGCCAGGTGGGCGGCGACCTCCGGAGCGGTGAAGACCCCGAACTGGAATGGCAACTCGCGTTCGGGATCCAGACGTGCCATCCAGCGGGTCTGCTCTTCATGGAGGCTCGAGTGGAGCCTGGCTGCGTCGCCGATCGGGCCAGCCGGGATCGAGGTGGGGAGCTTCAGTGGGGAGAGAACCCGGTTCGCCACGACGAGCGGTGGAGGAACGATGTCTGCCTCATGCAGCCAGGCAGCCGTCTCCAGCGTCTCGGTGACCGGGAGTTCCTCCGCGAGGCTGACCAGGACCAGGCCGCAGTGCTCGGGATCGCCCAGGTTTCGCTTCATCCATGAGACCTGCTCGCGGATTCGACCGGTGGGAACCAGTTCGCTGATGGTCGCCGGTGCCGTGAGATACGAACCCATCTGGCCGGTGGGTGGACCGTCGGCTACGACGAGATCCCAGGTGTCCTGTTTCGCCTCCCAGAGGACCTTGCCGATGGTGACGATCTCCCGGATTGCGGGTGCAGCCGAGGCGAGCGAGTCGAAGGCCCGGGCGATCGGGCCGAACGCGGCGATCGCCGGCACGCCCGCCTGGACGACCAGGTATTCGATGAGGGCCTTCGACCGGTCGATGCGGAGCGCCGATAGGCCCGGTCGGATCTCCTGAGCATCGAACTCCAGAGGAGGCCCGCCCAGGTGGGCGGTGAGACCACCGCCGTCGCCGACCATGGAGATGGCCAGGACGCGGCGGCCCTGGCGGACTGCGGCCAAGGCGAGGCCTGCGGCGACGGCCGACTTGCCCACCCCTCCCTTGCCTGAGACGAAGATCAGTCTGCGTTCGAGCACTGCACCCGACAGGCTACCGGCCGCCCGTCGAACCGGGATCTAGGCTTGGTTCATGGACAAACTCGACGTCGACGAACTGATCAAGCGCTTCGCCGAGCGCGCCGAGGCGGTCAAGGACCGACCGCTTCCCCCGGTCGCCGGAGGGGAGAGGATGTTGTTCGTGAAGCGGGCCGAACTCGACTTCATGGACTACTCGCTGGTGGCCTCGGCAGAGTGGTCCGTGGAGGACGGGAAGTTGGTGCTGAGGATTCCCCTGAGTGGGGGATGAGGTTGTGGGTCAAGGGTTCTTGGTTGTGAGTGGGATCTGACTGAAAACTCACGACCCAAGACTCAAGACCCTCTCTTCTTCTCCGCCCGGCGCTCCGACTCCAGCCGCTCCAGGTCCACATCGGAGTAATCCACGTACTTCATGGCGTCCGCCACGAGGTGGTGCCCGGCGACGTCACGGATCTGGCGGTGCATCTCCTGGCACACCCGGCGGTAGGCGATGTGGCCGGCGGGTTGGGTGCGCAACTCGATCAGGTGGAACGCCTGGCGAGGGTTCATCTCCATCATGAAGCGGATGTTGAAGGCGAAGGGCACGACGTACTGGGCGACGTCGGGTCCCAGCAGGTCGCGGGTCTTCTCGTACAACTCCCCGGCCTGATCCATCACTCCGATCCAGGCGTCTTGGTGACCCGCATCCACGATGTCGGGCGGGGTGTCGTAACCGAGGCGTGTGCCCAGCCGTTGCCATTCGAGGGTGAGCATGCGGTGGCGCTGGAGGTCGCGGAAGGCGCCGAAGTCGCAGACGACGTCGAAGCGGTAGGCGGTGCGTTCCATGGCCCGGCCCGGCTTGTGGCGGCGATTGGTCCGATCGCCGACCATGGCGGCGACGACCCGCGCCCGATCCTCGAGGCTCATCTTCGAGGCGACATCCAACAGCTGGTGGTCGGGTAGCTCCGACACCGCGTACAGGGCGGCAGC
>JBFGRR010000283.1:0-2224 GCA_041567215.1 Acidimicrobiia bacterium
CACCGACACCGCCTTCACCCCGGTGTTGGCGGCGGCCCTGCCGGGCATGAACAGCGACCCACCCAACAGGCTCCGCACCGGAGCTTCGACGTCATCCGAGAAGGCGACCTCCATCGCCGATATCGCCACCGGCATCGGTAGGGCCGCCCGCGTTGCGGCAGCGTCGAGGTAGCGCATGCGGCGAGGCTAGATGGACTCAGGCGAGAACGGTCTTCGACCCCACGCCGATCGGGTCGCGGTCCACTCCGAAGAGGCCCATCGAGACGTCGGTGTCGAACGGCGCGTCGAGGCCTGTGATCGATCGGGCGACCATCGCTCCGATCATCGGCGCCAACTTGAAGCCGTGGCCGCTGAACCCATTGGCCACCCACCACCCTTCGATGTCCGTCGGGCCGACCACCGGATGGACGTCCTCGCGGTTGACCGTGTAGAGGCCGGCGATGCCCGAGAGCGAACCCCTGTGCTCCAGCTCGGGAATCCGGTGATGGAGGGCGTGGATCTTGGTGTCGATGAACGAGCGGTCGGCCGCGCTCCGGAAGTAGTCGGGATCAGAGACGACCTCCTCCTCGTCCTCGGGGAGGACAGAGCCGAAGAGGACCCGCGCCCCCGCTGCATCGGGGCGGAGATAGATCCCGGTGGCGGCATCGATGAGTACCGGCAAGGGCCCGAGATCCGCGGGGAGGTCACGGTAGAGCACCTGCACCCGGGTGGGCTCCAGCGTCCACTCCAGATGGCAACCCGCCATCTCGTTGAGGCGGTTGCACCACGGCCCGGCGGCGTTGACGATCAGTCCGGCGTCGATTCGCTCACCCTTGGCGGTGACCACACCCAGAGCCCTCCCGGAGGACACGACCACTTCGACCACCGACTCACCGAATCGGACCGTCCCACCCTCTTGCCTGGTTGCATCGACCAGGTCGGCGCATGCGCCCGATGGATCTGCGTAGCCGCCGTCGGGCTCGTAGAGGATCTCGTCGAAGGGCCGGCACTCGTGCGGCGTCTCACCCGACAGATCGAAGGGCTCTATGCAGTCCGACAGGGCAGGGAACAGAAGGCGGAGATCGTCGGGACGGAGGCGCTCTGCGCTGACGCCTGCACCTAGGAGCCTGTCGAGGTCGTCTTCGACGGAACCGCCGAGCATCCAGGCCACGCCGGTTCGCTGGTACTCCGAGCGAGGCTCGGCCAGACCGGTGAACTCCGACCACCGGCGATAAGCCCGCTGTCCGTGGAGCGCCAGCCTGACCACCTTTGGATGCGAGTACCGGCAACGTGAGATCGACGAGGACGCACCGGTCGATCCCTCGGCGGGCCCGTTTCCCTTATCGAGTGCAAGCACGTCGAGGTCCGAACGCCTCGAGATCTGGTAGGCGATCGAGGCCCCGACGATGCCGGAACCGACGACCAGGACGTCCGGACTCACCCGAGGGTGATCACGTAGTCGCTGGCGGCGTCGTCCCAGGACAACGACACGAGGCCCTTGGTCTGCGCGGCCTTGCAGAACTGCAGGAATCCTCCGTAACCAAAACGCTTCTCGCTGAAGTCGGGCTGACGTTTTCGGAGCTGGTTCTTGAGTCCGGAGAGCAGCGGGCCCCCGTTCTTGCCCTGCAGGTCCTTGACCACGGCCGCCAGCAACTGGAATGCCTGGGCCTCACCGGGGTTCGACGCCAGGTCGACGACCGGGTCGCCCTTTGCAGGGCCCTCGTTGAGGGAGACGACGTTGCGGTCGTCCAGATGGCGGAGCATCTCCCCGAACGCCCTGAACCCGTAGTCGGCCTCGTTGAAGGTGGCGTCCTTTCTCAGCAGTGCACGTTTGAGGGTGGAGGCGAGAACGGCGTCGCCGCTGGAGCGCTGGAGACCGGCGATGGTGGTGGTGACCAGTCGCTCGAGATCATCGACCCGGCGATCACGGTCATCCGGAGCAGCCTGGGCCTCCACGGCGGTCGGCGCCTCGGCAGGATCCAGGTTCTCGTAGAAGAGGAACTCGTCGCAGGCGGGCGGCAGCAGAGACGAGGTGGATGCACGGACGCCGACCCCGATGACCCGCTTGTTCAACTCCCTCAGCTTGTGAACCAGAGGCGTGAAATCCGAGTCGCCCGTCCCGATGACGAACGTGGTCACGTATTCCCGCTCCAGCGCCAACTCGATGGCGTCGACGGCCATCTTGATGTCTGCCGCGTTCTTGCGGACGGTCCCCATCCGTTGAGGGATCTCGATCAGTTCGACG
>JBFGRR010000284.1:0-2200 GCA_041567215.1 Acidimicrobiia bacterium
CACCGCCCGCCGCAGCTTCCTCGACACGACTCTGGTCCTCCGACCCAAAGCGAGGGGTTCGGCGGTGAGGTCTGCGGCTTCCACCGACCCGGTGCAGAGCACCTTCTCGAGCAGTTCGGTCCCGACCGAGGTGCGGCCTTCCACAGATGCGCCGTGGTCGTCCACGAACACGTGGAAGAGAGGCTCCGAGCTGCTGCCGGCGGAATCGACACATAGGGAGACGAGGGCGTCGGCGCGGCGGGCCCCCAGGGTGGTCTGCTCTTCGCGCGGAGTGATCTCATCTGCTCTCCGGTCGATCGCAGAAGCGACCAGGTGTCCGGCCTCTCCTGAGAGCAGGCCGTGCAACCGCATGCGGCTGTTGTCCAGAGAAGGCTGGAAGGCCAGATAACGGTCCATGTGGACTGCGCGTTCGTCGCTGCGGGTGAGCCGGCGACCGTGGGCGATCCTCCTCCGCAGCCCGGCGATGTCCCAAGCCTGATGGCCCGACACATCGACCCCGCCGGCGGCGGCTCGAGCGAGTTCGACTGCCCGATCGAACGAAACCAACCCGGCTTCCAGATCCGACTCGACATCCGCGGCGTCTGCCAAGCGGCGGGCGGTCCTCACCAGCACCCGGGAGGACTCGGTGGAGACATCCAGGCGGGAGGCCGCCCACTCGGCAAGCGAGCGTGACCCGTCCCGTGTGTTCAACTGGCGGCGATCCACCTCTCGCAGCAGACGCATCTGAGAGGCCCGGGCGTAGGAGGCGACCGCCTCCCAAGCATGGAGGGACATCTCCAACTCGTCATCCGACAAGCCGCCAACCTGATTCTCGGTGATCGCTTTCGAAACTGTCATGCACACATGATGACAGAGGGGTATGACAGAAAACGATGGATAACGAGAGGCTGGGTCTCTTTACCTCTCCCACTCGCGTTCGAGCAGCGAGTAGAGCGTGTGGTCGACCCAGCGGCCGCGCAGCTGCAGCTCCTCCCGCAGCACACCCTCCTCCGTGAAGCCCAGCTTGTCGGCGACCTTCTCGCTGGCGAGGTTGCCTGCGGCGATACGCAGGTTGATCTTGTGGAGGCCCAACTCCTCGAACCCCAGCCGGACCAGTCGGGCGGTCGCCTCGGTAGCGATGCCCTGCGAGGTCCGGTCGGAGCGGATCCAGTAGCCGATCTCGCCCACCTTGCCGACCTTGGAGACATGCCAGATCGAGCAGTTGCCCAGGTGGATGTCGGGGGTCTGGGGGTCCTTGATGGCGTAGTCGAAGGCCCGCCCGTCCTTCCACGACTGCTGCGAGTCGCGCACGAAGGTGACGGCGTCCTCCCTGCCGTACATCGAGTGGGCCCAGGGGAGCCAGCGCTGCAACTCGGGCAGAGAGGCGACCACTGCCTCGGCGATCGGACTGACGTCCTGGCGCGACAGCTTGCGCATCACGAACCGATCGGTGATGAGTCGCACGGGGACCATCCGGCGAGGTTATCGGCCCGTCGTCGATCCGGTCGCATGGGAGGCCCGGTCATTGGACGGGACCGGCCCGTAGGATGCGCCGGATGTGGGACCGCCTCGTCCTCCTGCCCGACTCCCCGCCGCCCGGTGACCTGCCGCAGGCGGCCGTGCTCGCGCCCCTCTTCGAAGACGAGGCCGGCGATGCCCGTGTGGTCCTCATCAAGCGCCCTTACACGATGCCCACCCACGCCGGACACATCGCCTTTCCCGGTGGCCGCCCCGATCCGGAGGACCGCGGACCGGTAGACACCGCCCTGCGCGAGGCCCACGAAGAAGTGGGGATCCTGCCCTCCGACGTGGAGGTCATCGGCTTCCTGCCCCACATCCACACCGTCGAGTTCGCCCTGTTCGTGGTTCCGGTGGTGGGCCGCCTCGCAGGCCATCCCCATCTGGTGCCGTCCGAACGCGAGGTCGAGGCGCTGTTCCAACCCCGTCTCGAAGACCTGGCCGACGACAGCCAGTGGCATCACGAGGTGTGGCGCGACCGGCGGGTCTGGTTCTACGACCTCAACGGCGAGACGCTCTGGGGGGCGACCGCATGGATGGTCCGCAACCTCCTGGGGATGGCGACGTGAAGGTGGAGGCCCATGCCCGCTCGCTGTTCAACTTCGAGTTTGAGGTGCTCATCGACGGGCGTGAAGTCGGGACGTTCCGCCACAAGGCAATGAATCGGTCGACGGCGGTGGTCAACTCGATCCCGCACGAGATC
>JBFGRR010000285.1:0-2182 GCA_041567215.1 Acidimicrobiia bacterium
CCCAGGTTGTGGACGTCATACCCGTTGTTGGTGAGGATGATGTCGACGAGGTTCTTCCCGATGTCGTGGACGTCGCCTCGAACCGTGCCAAGCACGATCGAGCCCCTTCCTCCCCGGTCGGCACGTTCCATCTTCGGTTCGAGGTACGCCACGGCGGCTTTCATGGTCTCGGCCGACTGCAGGACGAACGGCAGTTGCATCTCCCCGCTCGCGAAACGGTCACCGACGACCTTCATGCCTTCGAGGAGGACCTCGTTGACGATGGTCAGTGGCGGAATGGTGTCGAGCGCGGAGTCGAGGTCATCGGTGAGTCCGTCCCGGTCGGCGTCGATGATCCGCTGTGAAAGCCTCTTCTCGATGGACCAACCGGATCGGTCCTCTCGCACCGTGACCAGGTCGCCGACATCGGCGAAGACGTCGAGGAGGCTGGTGAGCGGGTCGTATTCCGGGTCCGTCCCGGTGCCCCCCGCCAGACCCCGACGATCCCAGATCAGGTCTGTGCACACCTGTCGCTGCTCTTCCGGTATGCCGGCAAGCGGGATGATCTTCCCCGAGTGGACGATGGCGGCGTCCAGGCCGGCTTTGACCGCTTCGGCGAGGAAGACGGAGTTGAGAACGTGGCGGGCCGCCGGCTTGAGGCCGAAAGAGCAATTGGACACGCCGAGCACGGTGAACACTCCGGGGAGTTCAGCCTTGATCCGCTCGATGGCCTCGATGGTGGCGATCCCGTCACGGCGAAGGTCGTCGTCACCGGTGCTGAGCGGAAAGGTGAGCGCGTCGAAGAGCAGGTCACCCGGGTCGAGGCCGTAGCGGTTGATCGCCAGGTCGTACAGACGATGGGCGACCGACAGCTTCCACTCGACATCCCTGGCCTGGCCTGTCTCGTCGATGAGCAGGCAAATGACTGCCGCCCCGTATTCCTTGGCCAGGCCGAAGACCCGATCGAGCCGGGAACCCGGGGAGTCGCCGTCCTCCAGGTTTGCGGAGTTGAGCACCGCCCGGCCCCCGATCCAACGGAGTCCTGCCTCCATGACATCGGGTTCGGTCGAGTCGAGGACGAGGGGGGCGGCGACCTGGGTGGCGAAGCGGGCGGCGATGGCGTCCATGTCGGCGACGCCGTCGCGTCCGACGTAGTCGACACACAGATCCACGAGATGCGCGGATTCCCGCACTTGTTCGGTTCCGATGGCAACACATCCGTCCAGGTCTCCGGCGAGCATCGCCTCCCGGAATGCCTTCGAGCCATTGGCGTTGGGCCGCTCGCCGATGATCAGGAACGACGTGTCCTGGGCGAAGGGAACATGGGAGTAGAGGGAGGCCGCTCCGGGGACGGTCACCGGACTCCGCGGGGCGGGGGTGAGTTGACTACATCGCTCGACCACCGCTGCCAGATGCTCGGGTGTCGTGCCGCAACAGCCGCCGATCACGGTCGCTCCGAAGCGGGTTATGAATTCTTCGTGATGAAGGGCCAGGTCGTCGGGGGTGAGGTCGTAGGCCATGGCACCGTCGATCACCTGGGGAAGGCCGGCGTTGGGGATCACCGAGATGGGCAGTTCCGACGTGGTGGCGAGTTGCTGGACGTGCTCGTACATCTCCCCGGGACCGGTGGCGCAATTGATGCCGAGCACGTCGACCCCCAGAGGCTCGATGGCCGCGATGGCCGCGCCGATCTCGGTTCCGGGCAGCATCCGGCCCGTCAGTTCGATCGTGACCTGGGTCTGGATCGGGAGGGACACACCCGCAGATGCCATCGCCCTCCTGCAACCGTTGACGGCAGCCTTGAGGCCGAGCAGGTCGAACTGGGTCTCGATGAGCAGCAGGTCGACCCCGCCGTCGATGAGGCCGCGAGCCTGTATCTCGTACAGGTCGCGCAGTTCGGTGTAGCGGATCTGGCCGAGACTCGGGAACTTGGTGCCGGGCCCGATCGAACCCGCCACCCAGCGCGGTTGCCCAGGAGTCGAGTACGACCGGGCGGCTGCAGCAGCTATCTCGGCGCCGGCCTTGGACAGTTCATAGGCGCGGTGCGCCACCCCGTACTCGGCCAGAGGCACCCCGAAGCCGCCGAAGGTGTTGGTTTCGATGGCGTCGCAGCCAACCTCGAGAAACGACGTGTGCAGGGCCTCGACGACGTCGGGTCGCGTGACGTTGAGGAGTTCGTGGCAGCCCTCGAGGTCTTCGCCCC
>JBFGRR010000286.1:0-2166 GCA_041567215.1 Acidimicrobiia bacterium
ACATCGACATCTCGATGGTCTGTATCTGTCCCTCATCGGACCAGAAGTGGTGAACCATGAACGCGGCGATCAGGCAGTAGGCCACCACGCCGAGGACGGCCAGGTCGGCCCAGAACCCGAAGATGATCCCGAGGCCACCTGCGGAGATGCCGACACCGCTGATGATCACCAGGATGCGGGCGTTCTTGACGCCCCGCATCTGCGCGTACGCGGCGGTCTCATCGGTGCTCAACAAATGTCCGCCGATGCCCGCTCCCACGAAGATCAGGCCGTAGAGGATTCGACCGATCAGAAGCAATACATCCACAGGACCTCCGTTGCGTTATGCCGCAGACCTTACGCGGTCTCTCGTGCGCTTTGGGATCACATGCGTTCAGGGATCTCGATGCCCAGCAGATGAAGAGTGAACTCGAGGGTTCCCAGGGTGGCCGACACCAGCGCGAGCCACGAGGCCTGCCGCTTCGGGTCGGGCTCCGAGAGAATGTGGCACGCGTCGTAGAAGCGGTTGAACACCCCGGTGAGGCCGTATGCGTACTCGGCGATGTGGTTGGGTGCCCGCAGATCCACGGCGCGCTCGAGCACCTCGGGGAGAACCGTCAACTCGAGCATCAGAGCCCGCTCCTGGTCGACGGTCGGGGCGCCGAGTGGACCGGGCTCGAGGCCGCGATCGGCCGCGTTTCGGAGGATCGACTTGATCCTCACCGCCCCGTACTGCAGGTAGGGGCCGGTCTTTCCTTCGAACGAGACGAAACGATCGATGTCGAACAGGTAGTCCGAGGTGCGGTGGTTCGAGAGGTCGCCGAACTTGAGCGCCGCGAGACCCACTTTCCTGGCGATTTCGGTGCGCTCCTCTGCGGCATAGCCAGAAGCTATGTCGGCGGCGTCGAGCCGGGCAGCGGCTGCTGCAGTGACCATCTCGATCAGGTCACGCAGTCTGACCACGCCACCTTCTCGGGTCTTGAACGGCCTGCCATCGGGTCCGTTCATGGTGCCGAACTTGATGTGCTCGAGGACGGTGTCTCCAGCGATACCGGTGACACGGGCAGCCCTGAATACCTGCTCGAAGTGGTCACCCTGCCGGGCGTCCACGACGTAGAGGCAGAGGTCCGCTCCCAGTTGGTCGACCCTCATCTCGATGGTGGCCAGGTCGGTCGTCGAGTAGAGGAACCCACCGTCGCTCTTCTCGAGCAGGAGGGGTGGGAGTTCCCGCTTGTCGTCGGGCAGCTCGACCCTGACGATCAGAGCCCCTTCACTCCGTTCGGCGAGAGGGCGCACCCGCTCGATCAGCGGTGCCAAACGGTCGGCGACGGTCGATTCCCCGTACCAGATGTCGAATTCCACCCCCAGGTCGGCGAAGTCCCTCCTCTGGCTCTCTTGGGAGACTTGCACCATGTGCTCCCAGAGGGCCCGGTAGCCGGGGCGGCCTTGCTGGAGCTCGACCGTGGCCGCCCTGGCACGGTCCGCCCAGGCCGGCTCGGCATCGCAGCGGGCGGAGATCTCCGGATACATCTCCTGGAGATCGGAGAGAGTCACCGGGGACTCGGGCGGGTATTCGCCACTCCAGTCCGGGTCGAAATAGGGGAGTTCGGGGTGTCGCCGCTCCAGTTCGACGATGAGCATCCCCATCTGGGTGCCCCAATCTCCGAAGTGCGGATCGCGTGTCACCGTGTGCCCGACGGCTTCGAACATCCGCGCCAGCGAGTCGCCGATGATGGTGGCCCGCAGGTGGCCGACGTGCATCGCCTTGGCCACGTTCGGCCCTCCGTAGTCGACGATCACGTGGAGCGGAGAAGCCACGGTCTCCGCCCCGCGGTTGGGACTCGCTGCCACGGAAGCGGCGGCGCGGGCGAGGTACTCGTCGGTGACCGTGATGTTGATGAAACCGGGCCCGGCCACTCCTGTACTCGAGATGCGGGGGTCGTCCTCGAGCGCCCGGGTTATGTCCTCGGCGATGCTGCGCGGGCTGCGCCCCGCCTTGGATGCTCCTGCCATGGCCCCGTTGCATTGGAACTGCGCCAATTCGGTCCGCTGGGAGACGACGACCTCGCCCAGCGAGGCCGGTAGACCGGCCTGAACGAAGGCGTTCCCGGTGAGTTCCGAGAGTTCTCTCAGTAGCGACATCGGCGCCTGAGGTTAGGGCCTCGACGGCCGCCGAGAACCGGCCCA
>JBFGRR010000287.1:0-2063 GCA_041567215.1 Acidimicrobiia bacterium
ATCCGGGAGTTTCAATCGCAGGTGCATACCCTGGACCACCAAGCCGAGCATGCGCTCCGCGACATAGACCGTCAAGTCGTCCAGAGCTTGCTGAGCCGCAGGCTCGACCCCCTCCGAGAAGCCTACGAGCGCTTTCCGGACGTGATCAACTACCTGAACGAGGTCGAGGAGGATGTCGTCACGAACTACCGAGATTTCGTCCAGAAAGAGGTGCAGATTCCCCTTTTCGGGTTGAGCGGCGGGCATCAGGCCGACCTCTCCCGTTACGATGTGAATCTCATCGTGGAGCATAAGCCTGACGAGGGAGCACCCGTCGTCGATGAGTCGCATCCGACCTATGCCAACCTGATTGGGAAGATCGAGCGCCGGTCCCACCTCGGCGTCGTCTTCACGAACTTCACGGAGATCAAGGCCGGCGCCTGCGTGCAGGCCAGCGGCGGCTATCTGCTCCTGAACGCGATGGATCTTCTCCGGCAGCCGTTCGCGTGGGATGCGCTCAAACGGGTGATCAAGACGCGGGAGGTGAAGATTGAGGATCCGGGCGAGTTCTTTGGTTTCTCCACCACCGGGCTCAAGCCGCAACCCGTGCCGGTGGACCTCAAGGTCGTCCTCCTCGGCCCGCCGTTTCTCTACCACCTCTTGCAGGCCTACGAGGAGGACTTCTCGAAGATGTTTAAGGTCAAGGCGGACTTCGACGTCGACCTGAAGCGAACCGAGGAGGAGGACCAACGGTATGCCCGGTTCATTGCCGGGATCTGCCGGGAAGAACATCTGCCGAATTTCGACGCCGGGGCGGTGGCCGAGGTCATCCATCAGGGCCTACGGATGGCTGATCGCTATGATCGCCTGTCGCTCCGCCTGAGCCTGCTCACCGACCTGGTCCGTGAGGCCGCCTTCTGGGCTCGGAAGGAAAATCGCTGGGTCGTGACGGCGAGCGACGTCGAGACGGCCATCGCCAAGAAGCGGTTCCGCGCCAACTTGCCGGAGGAATGGATTCAGGAAGAGATCAAAGAAGGTACCTTGATCGTCGATTTGGAGGGGGACGCGGTCGGGCAAGTCAACGGCTTGTCCGTCCACCTGCTCGGCGACTCCACCTTCGGCCGTCCCTGCCGGATCACCGCGCGGGCCTACGTCGGCACCAAGGGCGTAATCGACATCCAGCGCGAGGCCGCGCTTGCCGGACACGTGCACAGCAAAGGCGTCCTCACCCTGGGGGGCTATCTTGCCGGTCGCTTCGCCGGCTCACATCCCTTCGCCCTGAGCGCCACCCTGACCTTCGAGCAGACCTATTCGGAGGTCGAGGGCGACAGCGCGGCTGCAGCGGAGATCGCCGCCCTAGTCTCGAGCCTGGCGGACGTTCCCATCCACCAGTCGCTCGCGATTACCGGGTCAGTCAACCAGCTCGGGGAGATCCAGCCGATCGGCGGCGTCAACGAAAAGATCGAGGGGTTTTTCGAGACGTGTAAACAGCACGGCCTGACCGGGAAGCAGGGGGTCATCATTCCCGCCCGCAACACCAAGCACCTCGCCTTGCGCCCGGAGGTGGTGCAGGCGGTCGAGGCGGGGCAATTCGCGGTGTATGGCGTCAACACCGTCGAGGAGGCCCTGGAGCTGCTCACAGGGGTCCCGACGGGGGAGCGTGATGCGAACGGCAACTATCCCGAGGGTACACTGTATCGCCGAGTTTCGGAGCGACTGGAAGAGATGGCGCTCATCGTGAGCGACTGGATGGAACGGAGCGAGGTCGGGGAAGACGCCAACGGCGAGAACTAAATTCAGATTCGCATGTTGTCGGTCACGTCTGATTCATCGCGTGGGATGACGTTCGGGACTTGAGCGGGATGACGATGGCGATCAACATCACGTCGGTTTACATCGAGAAACCAGAGGCCGTGAATCTGATTCTCGGCCAGGCTCACTTCATCAAGACGGTCGAGGATCTGCACGAGGCCATCGTCGGTTCGGTGCCGAACGCGTCATTTGGGTTAGCCTTCTGCGAGTCTTCCGGTCCCTGTCTGGTCAGATGGAGCGGGACCGACCACGACCTGGTCGAGCTCGCCAAG
>JBFGRR010000288.1:0-2036 GCA_041567215.1 Acidimicrobiia bacterium
ATCGACACGGAGCGGGGATCGAAGGTGTCGGGTGCACGGTTCGGATACCTGAAGGGCGCCGCCGTGTTCCTCGAACTGGGCATGGTGCGCTGGGCGATGGACGCCATCGCCGGTGCCGGATTCACGCCGATGGCCCCGCCGGTGCTGGTCCGCGAGCAGGCCCTGTTCGGGACCGGCTTCTTCCCGGGCGACCGGGAGCAGGTCTATGAGATCCCCACCGATGAGCTCTTCCTGGTGGGCACCTCGGAGGTGCCGCTCGCCGCGTATCACGCGGATGAGATCCTCGAGTCGCTGCCCATCCGCTACGCGGGTTTTTCGACCTGCTTCCGTCGCGAGGCGGGCACCTACGGCAAGGACACGGCCGGCATCTTCCGGGTCCACCAGTTCGACAAGGTGGAGATGTTCGCGTTCACGCGCCCCGAGGACTCGGCCCAGGAGCACGACCGCATCCTGGCAATCGAAGAGGAGCTCGTGGCAGGCCTGGAGATCCCGTACCGGATCGTCAACGTCGCCGCCGGCGACCTCGGCTCATCCGCCGTGAAGAAGTACGACATCGAGGCGTGGTTTCCGTCCCAGGAGGCCTATCGGGAGATCACGTCGTGCTCGAACACCACCGATTTCCAGGCCCGGAGGCTGCGAATTCGAGAGCGGACGGAGTCGGGCAATCGCTTCGTGCACACCCTCAATGGAACCGCCGTGGCGGTTGGCCGCACCATCCTCGCCATCCTGGAGAACCACCAGCAGGCGGATGGCTCGGTCGTGATCCCCGAGGTGCTTCGCCCCTATGTGGGCTTCGACTCGATCACACCGTGAGCGAGGAGTCCGATCCGATCTTCGCAAGGATCGCCGGCCGCTACGACCTGCTCAACCGGATTCTCTCGTTCGGCCGGGAGCAAGCCTGGCGGCGGCGCGGTATCGCCGAACTGCCCCCCGGCAGGGTCCTCGACCTGGGAAGCGGGACGGGCGCGGCGTCGCCCGCGTTGGAGGGCTTCGAGGTCGTCGCTCTCGACCCGGTTGCAGAGATGCTGGCGTTGAGCCCCATCGATTCGAGGGTGGTGGCGATCGGGGAGAGCCTTCCGTTTCGGGACGGGAGCTTCGATGGCGTGTTCTCTGCGTATGTGTTCCGCAATCTGACATCGATCGGGGCGACACTCGCCGAGATCGACAGGATCCTCCGCCCCGGTGGGGCCTGTGTGGTCGTCGATCTGAGCCGGCCACCCAATCCGCTGCTCAGGGCGGTGCACCGTCTCGGCTCGGCGGTGTTTCTCCCGCTGGCCGGACTCATCGCCCGTGCGCCCATGGAGTACTGGTATCTGCACCGCTCGCTCGACAAGCTCCCACCACCGGCGACCCTCTTCGCGGGCGCACCGCTCACTCTGGAGAAGACCTGGCGGATGGGTCCCTTCGGTTTCGTCTACGGGGCGCTGTTGAGGAAACCATGAAGAGGTCAGCCACCGCTGCCGCCGTGTTCCTCCTCGTCGCCTGCGGGGGAGAGGGCGGAACGCTCCGATCCGACCTGCTCGCCGCCACCGCGGTGATGGCCGCTCCCGCCGACGAGTTGGTGATGGAAGGGCGCGACATCTCCGGCGATGTGATCGACCCCGTGAACGCCCAGCCGCGACTCGAGGTCTTCAGGCTGGTGTCCGGTGATGTCGTGTTCTTGCAGGGTGCGACGGCTCCGGCGGGCGATCTGGTGTTCAGCAGGGATCCACTCGCCCAGGGTCCATCCGATCCCCTGCTCGCCCAGGCTTCGACGGTGGTGGCGGTGATCCGCCCGCTCATCACACCAACCGTGGGCGGGGTGGTCTTCGACGCCTGGCTGATCGCCCTCGATGAGGGCGGGCGTGTGGTCGCTTCGGACTGGGATGGTGCAGAGCACGAAACGTTGGTCCGATTGTTGGCCTCGGGCGAGGACCCATTGGAGATACTCGCGGCCGCGGTCGAGGCGCTGGCGGCGCGCCAGTTGGGGCGCCCCGTCGCGCCGGAGGCGACGGGCATCCTCGAGATCCTCGACGGTTGAACACCCGGACGGCGGG
>JBFGRR010000289.1:0-2020 GCA_041567215.1 Acidimicrobiia bacterium
AATCCGACTCCGATCACCGCACCTGCGCGTGGAGCGTCATCGCCGTCGGGATCGAGGTCGAGCCCGGCATCGGACATCGCCTGGCGGGATGCCACGATGGCGAACTGGCTGCAGCGGTCGAGCCGTCTCAGGTCCCTCGTCTCGAAGTGAGCCTCGGGGTCATAGTCGTTCGCCTCGGCAGCGATCCTCGTCTTGAACTGCGAAGCATCGAACAGGGAGACCTCGCCGACGCCAGAGCGGCCCGCGACGATGGCTTCCCAAGTTGGGCCGACACCGACACCGAGCGGGCCGACCATGCCCATGCCGGTCACCACGACCCTTCTTCGGGTCATGGTCGGTCAGCCGTTGAGCTTGCCGTGGACGAGATCGATCGCATCGCCGACAGAGTGGATTCCCTCGGCCTCGTCGTCCGGGATGGTCACGCCGAACTCGTCCTCGAGCGCCATCAACAACTCGACCACGCCGAGCGAATCGACCTCCAGATCCTCTTCGAACGTCGCCGAGTCGGAGATCTTGGAAGCATCCAAGCCGAGCTCTTTCACCAGCACGTCCGTCAGCTTGGTGCTGACCTCGCTCCTGTCCATTCGCCTTCCTCCTGTATTCGCGGGTGGGAAACCCTACAGCGAAATGCCTCCATCGACTGCTATCACCTGACCGGTGATGTAGGCCGCGGCATCCGATGCGAGGAAGGCAACCAGGGACGCCACCTCGCCCGGCTCGCCGAATCTCCCGAGCGTTATCGAACCCAGCGACTGGGCCTTGGTCTCCTCCGCCAGAGCATCTGTCATATCGGTCGCAATGAAGCCGGGTGCAACGACGTTGACGGTGATTCCACGCGAGCCGATCTCCTTGGCGATCGACTTCGAGAAACCGATCAGCCCTGCCTTGGATGCGGCGTAGTTGGCCTGCCCGGGGTTTCCGTGCAACCCGGCCACCGAGCTGATGGAGATGATCCTGCCCTCCTTGGCCCGCAGCATCCCGCGCATCGCCGCCCGGGTGCAGAGGTATGCCGAGCGGAGGTTCGTCGCCAGGACCTGGTCGAAGTCCTCGGGGCTCATCCTCATCAACAGGTTGTCCCGGGTGATTCCGGCGTTGTTGACGAGGACCGTCACCGGCCCCAATTCGGCGGCGACGAGTTCGAACATGGCTGCCACCTCCGCCTCCACCCCGACGTTGGCTTTCACCGCGATCGCACGACCGCCCTCCGCGGCGATTGCCGCCACCACCTCATCGGCCGCGGCGGGACTGGATGCGTAATTGACGGCCACCGAGTGACCGGCCGAGGCGAGGGCCAGAGCGATCGCCCGGCCGATTCCCCGGGACCCCCCGGTCACGAGCGCGACACTCATCGCAGCTTCTCCGGGAGGCCATAGAACTCGAAGTTAGGCTCCATGAGTTCCCACACCGTGCGATCGCTCGGCGTGAACGCGGCTTCGGATGTCCCCAGCGGGGTGACCCGCTCTCCCCACTTGACCGCGGCGGCAGCCCAGGTCAGACCACCGCCGAATGCGGCGAACACCAGGTTGGCACCCGGCTCGACGAGGCCCTGCTCGAGAGCCTCGGTGAGGGCCACGGGGATGGTCGCCGCCGAGGTGTTCCCATACAGGTGGACATTCCGGAAAACCTTGTCCTCCTCGAGCCCCAGCCGGCGAGCCGTCGCGTCGATGATGCGCTGGTTGGCCTGGTGCGGTATCAGGAGGTCGACATCCTCGAGCGCCCATCCGGCCTGTTCGACGACGCTGACGGATGCCTCGCCCATCTTGGTGACCGCCTTGCGGAAGACCTCCTGGCCTTCCATGTAGATGCCCGACTTGCGCGGGTCGCGCACACCCGGCGAGCCCACCGTTCCAAACTGAGGAACGCAGAGGATCGCCGCCGCCTCGCCATCCACACCCAACTCGGATGCAATCAGCCCTGCCGGGCCTTCCGAGGCACGCAGGACCACCGCCCCCGCCCCGTCACCAAACAGGACACAGGTGGCTCGGTCCGTGTAGTCCACGACGAAGCTGAGCTTCTCGAC
>JBFGRR010000290.1:0-1992 GCA_041567215.1 Acidimicrobiia bacterium
CGCTCCGATCCGGCGTTTGTATTCGACGCGCTCACCGAGATCGGAACCCAGGTCGAGGAGTCGCTTGGGCGCCTCCACCCAGGAGGTGGCCGGGATCCGGAACGACCTGGTGGGAGTATCCGGGAGGTCGGCAGTGGTGTACAGGTCCGTGGTGAACGGTCTCTCGTGCACCGGCAGGGCGGGATCGCTCACGGCTCCACCATGATCTCTTCCACGCCCTTGCGCTGGATGTCGGGCACCACACATCCGCCGGCGGGGTATCCGACGGGGAACAGGGCGAATGGCCTCTCGTTTTCGGGACGCCCCAGGATCTTGCTCAGGAAGGCCATCGGACTCGGTGTGTGCGTCACCGTGGCGAGTCCCGCGTTGTGGATCGCCGCCACGAACAGCCCTGCCGCCATGCCGACGCTCTCCTTCACGTAGAAGTTCTTGCGCTGGGAACCGTCTGGATTCAATCCGTAACGCTCCTCGAAGAGAACCACCAACCACGGGGCGATCTCGAGGTACGGCTTGTCCTCTTCGGTCCCCAACGGAGCCAGGGCCTCGATCCATTCGGGAGGAAGCCGCCCGCCCGAGTAGTTCTTCCTCTCCTCTTCCTCGGCCGCCAGCCGGATGGCGCGTTTGGTCTCCGGGTCGCCAACGAGGACGAAGCGCCAGGGTTGGCGGTGGGCTCCGGATGGCGCGGTCGATGCCGTCCGGATCAAGTCGACGATCACGGAGCGGGGCACGGGATCGGCCGAGAACATCCGCACCGACCGGCGGCCGTTCATGAGCCGGTAGAACTCGGCCGCCCGGCGCTGGGTCACGGCTGGGTCGAGACGGGGAGGCTCGTATGAGATGAAACTGGGTTCGGTCACCCGTTCGAAACTAATCGACCGGCAGCGCTTCGGCCTCGACCTTGCGGCGCCCGAACCAGACGAACATGCCCACTCCCAGCAAGCTGGCGGCCCGTCCGCTGGCCTGGTTCCAGGTGATGGGGCCGAGGGTGGCGTCACCGTTGCCGATGCGCATGAAGTCGAGGATGAAACGCTGGAGGCCGTACCAGATGATCCAGAAGGAGAACATCTGGCCTGGTTTGAGGTGGAAGCGGCGATACAGGATGAAGAGGACTCCGAGGAGAATCCCGGCACCGATCAGGTCGTAGGCGGCGACGTGGTGGTAGGTGCCGCACAGGCCATCGGCCCCGCCGGTGACACATTCCAGCCGGTTGTGCTGCGGAGCGACGTCGTAGCCCGGCTTGATCCCATAACCCCAGGGCACGGTGGTCGCCTTGCCGAGGTGTTCGACGATGGCGAGATCGCCGATCCGCCCAACCACGGTTCCCAGAGCCAGCCCGAATGTGGAGGCATCGAATGTGGGGATGCGCGCCAGGTCCACCTTCCGCATCTTCCACCAACCACCGAGGATGCCGCCGAGGAACCCGCCCATGATCGAGAAGTTCCCGCTGATCGGGTTGAGCGCCGCCCAACCGCCGCCGTCGATGAGGGCGGCAGGGGTGGTGAAGTAGCGGGCGCCGAGAAGTGCACCGACCAGACCCCAGGTGAGAACCGCCTGATACTTCTCGGGGTCCAGACCCTTCTCCTTGATGAACTTGGTGGCGAGCCAGGCGCCGGCGAGGAAGCCAAAGGCAGCGAACACGCCGTGAAGTGAGAGGCGGAACGGTCCTAGATCCCAGATGGGGATCGGCGGGTACGAGATGGCTGCGAGCACGGGCTGAAGGCTACCGGCGCGAAACCGATACGAATCCGTCAGGCGACCAGGGCGTCCACCATCATCGCTGCGAACAGGGCGGCCAGGTAAATCGTCGAGTAGCCGAACAGTGCCATGGCCCGATCAGGGTTCACGAACACGCGTATCGCCTGGAATATGAACCAGAAGCCGAGCAGCGTCGCCGCAGCGAGATACACCCAGCCCAGGCCGGCGGTTGGCACCAGGCCGAGGGAGAACAGCCCGAGTAGGCCGCTATAGAGGAGAATCTGGCGTGTGGTCGCC
>JBFGRR010000291.1:0-1988 GCA_041567215.1 Acidimicrobiia bacterium
GGCGAGATCACCGACGTCGCGATGGTGCCCACCGTCGATGGCGGCGGCCAGACCGGCGTGCGCATCACCTCGGTGTCGGGCGATGTCACGATCGGCACCTGGGATCTGCGCAGCCGGATCAACCGCGCCGCCGGTGTGCTCGAGGGCACGCTCCCTGCGCTGCGCGGGGACGGGTCCGGCCGCCGCTACCCGCAGACGATCATGTCTCCCACCTATCAGATCACCAGGCAGTTCTACTACCGGAAGTACTTCGGCGGGCCGCCTGTCGCCGAGACCTGGTTCGAGTTCCGGGGCAAAGGATGGGGGCATCTCGTCGGGATGAGCCAGTACGGAGCTCAGGCCATGGCGGTGGCCGGTGCAGGCCATGCGGAGATCCTCAGCCACTACTACTCGGGTCTCCAGCCCGTCGATGGGAACCCCTGGCTGCCGGACCGGGTCACCGTTGGGCTGTCCCTCGGCCTCGACGAGGTGGCGATCAGGCCCCGAGGTCCGGTGTCGGTCGTCCTGGACGGCGCCCCGATCGGTGTCGATCTGCTCGGATCGTGGCTGCTGGGCATCGAAGGGGACCGGCTGTCGATCTCTCCACCCGTGGGTCTCGGACTCGCTCCAGAGCTCGAAGGGTGGCGGGTCGGATTCGACATCCAGGGCAGGCCGACCACGGCCCGGATCGTCGTACCGACCGCCGCGGAGATCCGCCTCATCGTCGAGGTCGGGGGAGTGGTGGTTCGCGACGACGGCTGGGTTCTCGTCGACGCATCCATCCAGACCTTCGACTGGCGCGATCTGGTGGGTCCGCTTCGTTTCGACAGGCCGGTCGAATTGACCCTGCGGGCCCGGAACCCGCAGGGTGTTGACACCGCGGTGATCCGCCTCCTGCCCGGTTTGAAATAGAGAGTGACGGATTCGGGTTCTCCCGGGGGACCGGTACCCTGGAAGATTCATGAGTGACGCCACGCCTGTACAGATCAAGACCAAGCCGACACCGGGTGAGATCGACCTCGAACACCTGGAGAAGACGCTCGACTACATCCGCCCTGCCGTGCAGATGGACGGGGGCGACATCGTCTTGCTCGGCGTGGAGGGCGGCACGGTCAATCTCCAGATGGTGGGAGCCTGTGGGGGATGCCCGATGTCGATGATGACGCTCAAGGCCGGGATCGAGCGGATCCTCCAGGACCGGGTTCCTGGTGTGGAGGAAGTCAACGCCATCGCTTGACCGGTAGCCTCCAGCACCGTGTCCGCCGTCGAACTGCTCCAACCACTCATAGGCGGGGACCGCCGCGCCCTGGCCCGCGCCATCTCGGCGGTTGAAGACCGCCGCGAGGGATGGAGCGAACTCCTCGCCGGTGCCTGGAAGGCCCGCGGCAATCCCCGACTGGTGGGCATCACCGGAGCACCCGGGGCGGGCAAGAGCACGCTGGTCGACGGCCTGGTCGGGAACTGCCGGTCCTCGGGTTGGGATGTGGCGGTGGTCGCGGTCGATCCCTCGAGTCCCTTCACGGGTGGCGCCCTGCTGGGGGACCGAATCCGCATGCAGCGACATGTCGGCGACAGCGGCGTGTATGTGAGGTCGATGTCCGCTCGAGGCCACCTAGGGGGTCTCTCCGATGCCACCTCCGGAGCCACCGTGCTTCTCGATGCCGCCGGGTTCGATCCGATCCTGGTGGAGACGGTCGGCGTGGGCCAGAGCGAGATCGAGGTCATCGGTGCGGTCGAGACGACGATCGTGGTTCTGACTCCAGGCTGGGGTGACTCGGTTCAGGCCGCCAAGGCGGGTCTGCTCGAGGCAGGTGACCTCTTCGTGGTCAACAAGAGTGATCTCCCCGGCGCCGCAGAGACGGCGGCGGATCTGGAAGCGATGATCGAGCTGGGAAGCGGCTACCAATGGCGCCCGAAGGTCCTTCTCGCCAGTGCCAGCCTGGGCCAAGGCCTCGACGAAATCTGGTCCGCCGTGGAGTCCCATCGATCTTTCCTCATCGAATCCGGCA
>JBFGRR010000292.1:0-1972 GCA_041567215.1 Acidimicrobiia bacterium
CCGCGTCGAGGATGGCGGTGTCGGGTAGCTCGCCCGTGCTGGCCAGGCCCTCGATGAGAGCCGTGTGCCGGGTCCGCATGTAGTCGCGAAGGCCGACCTCGAACTCCTGGATCTTCTCGACCGGCACCTGGTCCATGAAGCCGTTGGTGGCCGCGTAGATGGCGAGCACCTGGTCCTCCACCGACACCGGGGCGAACTGTGGCTGCTTGAGCACTTCGACCACCCTGGCGCCACGAGCGAGCTGCGCCGACGACGCTGCATCGAGTTCGGACCCGAACTGGGCGAATGCCTCGAGTTCGCGGAACTGGGCGAGGTTGATCCGCAACGGACCGGCCACCTTCTTCATGGCCTTCACCTGCGCTGCGCCACCCACCCGGGACACCGAGATACCGGCGTTGATGGCGGGACGGACACCCGAGTAGAAGAGGTCGGTCTCGAGGAAGATCTGGCCGTCGGTGATGGAGATCACGTTGGTGGGGATGTACGCGGACACATCTCCCGCCTTGGTCTCGACGATCGGCAGACCCGTGAGGGATCCGCCTCCGAGTTCGTCGGAGAGTTTGGCGCAACGCTCCAGAAGCCTGCTGTGTAGATAGAAGACATCGCCCGGGTAGGCCTCGCGGCCCGGGGGCCGACGGAGCAGGAGGGAGATCTCCCGATAGGCGACGGCCTGCTTCGAGAGATCGTCGAAGATGATCAGCGCGTGGCCGCCCTTGTACATCCAGTACTGGGCGATGGCGGAACCGGCATAAGGGGCGTACATCTGCATGGCAGCGGGCGCCGAGGCCGAAGCGTTGACGACCACGGTGTACTCCATGGCGCCGTGCTCTTCGAGCGCTGCGACCACCTCGGCGACGGTCGATGCCTTCTGGCCGATCGCCACGTAGACGCACTTCACGTCCTTGCCGCGCTGGTTGATGATGGTGTCGACGACGATGGCGGTCTTGCCGGTCTGGCGGTCGCCGATGATCAGCTCACGCTGGCCGCGGCCGATCGGGGTCATGCCGTCGATGGCCTTGATGCCGGTTTGCAGCGGCTCGTGCACCGGGCGCCGTTGCACCACCGAGGGCGCCTGGACCTCGAGGCGGCGGCGCTCGGAGGTGTTGATCGGGCCCTTGCCGTCGATGGGACTCCCCAGCGAATCCACGACGCGGCCCAATAGCTCATCGCCCACGCCGATCTCGAGAACTCGACCGGTCTGACGGACCGGATTGCCCTCCTCGATGTGGTTGGACTCACCCATCATCACGACACCCAGGGACTCCTCGTCGAGGTTCAGGACGACGCCGAGCAGGCCGCCCGGGAATTCGAGGAGTTCGGAGGCCATTGCGTTGGGGAGGCCTTTGACGCGAGCCACGCCATCGGCCATGGATGCGACGTATCCGACCGTCTCCTTGGAAACCGTCGGTGTCCAGCCCTCGAGGCTCTTCTTGAGGGCCTCGGTGATGTCATGTCCGGTGATTGTCAGGTCTGCCATTGGGGTGTCTCGCTCCTAACGCGCCTGGAGGGTTTCACGGAGCGACTGCAGCCTGCGCCGCACCGTTCCGTCGATCACGGTGTCGCCTACCCGGGCCACGACGCCGCCTACGACGGTGGGGTCCACTACGACCCTGATCTCAACTTGCCTGCCGATCGACTTCGACAACGCCGCGGTGAGGCGCTCGAGCGTCGGCTGATCCAACTCGACCGCCGTTCGCACCTCGGCGACCTCGCGGCCCTTTTCCGCGGCAACCCGCTCAGCCAGGGCGGTTGCCACCCCGGGCAGATCGCCGGCCCGGCCCTGGGCAACGACGAGGGACACCACGTTGACGGTGACCTCAGAAGCGCGACCGCCCACCAGGTTGTCGACGATCGATTGCTTCCGGTCGGCAGGGAGTTTCGGATCGGTGAGGGAGTCGCGCAGTTCCGCCGACGTCTCCAGGCTGCGTGCGATGGAGTAGAACTCCGTCTCGACGCGCTGCAGCTCGCCCTC
>JBFGRR010000293.1:0-1971 GCA_041567215.1 Acidimicrobiia bacterium
GGAGTTCGGTCTGGTCGTTGCAGGGGCCGATCAGCCCCGATAGACCGGTGTCTCCTCGGTGGGAGCGTCCAGCGGCGTCGAAGGCACCCTCACCGGCGTTGGAACGGCCGGTGCAGAGACCACTATCGACTCCTCGAGGACCACGAACTCGACCCCACCCACGACGTCAGCGATCAGGTTGTACATCACCGCGCCGAGTGTCGTCAGGCCGGTGGCCAGAACGGCGAAGACGATCGAACCGAAGATCGCCAGGCGCAGGAAATTGTCGGAGTCTCCGAAGGGATCCGAGCCCTCTTCCAGGAGGGTGATCTCGATGAGGACAGAGGTGACCCTGTCCGGGATGCCCGATGCCTGGAAGACCGACCAGAACATCACCAGGCCGAGGGTCATCGCAATGGCGAAGACCGCCCAGCCGACGGCAGACACCTTGAACACGGTCCAAGGATCGAATCTGCGGATGATTCGGCGAACCCGCCGGACTTGCGCCACTCAAACTCCTAGGGCGTCGTGGAACATGCTGATACTACCGGCCGCCGCCTCAAGCCCTACTCGTCGTCCTGCTGGACGATGCCGAAGGTGCTCATCTCGCCGGAACCGACATCCATGAGTTTCACACCGGTGGCGTCACGTCCCTGCCGCGAGATTGTCGAGGCTCTGGTCCTGATACCGATGCCACTGGATGACATGAAGAAGACCTCGCGGTCCTTGGTGACCGCCCTCGCCCCGACCAGCACACCCCGCACTCTGGTGAGCTTGATGGCCTTCACGCCGAGACCTCCGCGTCCCTGCTTCGGGAACTGGTCCATGGAGGTCCGCTTGCCGTAGCCGCCGCTGGTGACCAGCAGCACTTCCTCGCCCTCGGTGTCGGAGGCGGCTCCAACCACGTGGTCGCCTTCCCGGAGCCGGATGCCCCGAACGCCCTGCGTGGCGCGTCCCATCGGGCGGAGGTCCTTCTCGGAGAAGCGAATCCCCTGTCCCCGCTCGGTGAAGATGAGCATGTCGTTCTCACCGTTGGTGGTTCGCACCGCCACCAACTCGTCGTCGTCGGAGAGGTTGATGGCGATCAGGGTCTGGTTCCGGGAGTCGTACTCCTTGAGCTCGGTCTTCTTCGCCTGACCGAGCTTGGTGACCATCACCAGGTAGCGGTTCGTCTCGTAGTTGCGAGTGTCGATGACCGACTGGATCTTCTCCTCGGGTTCGAGAGGGAGCACCGCTTGTGCCAGGACGCCTCGGGCCGTACGCGACTGGCGGGGTATCTCGTGCGCCCTGATCCGGTGAACCCGACCCGTATTGGTGAAGAACAGCAGATAGGCGTGCGCCGTTGTGTGCAGGAGATGGGTGACAACGTCTTCTTCCCGGAGTTCGGCGGCCTTCACTCCCCTGCCTCCACGCGCCTGGGTCCGGTAGGTGTCGGCAACCACCGATTTCACGTAGCCGGTCTGTGAAACGGTCACGATTAACTCGTCGTCGGCGATCAGGTCTTCGAGCGAGAGGTCGCCCTCGTCGGGGATCAATCTCGACCGGCGCGGCTCGGCGTGCTTTTCCTTTATCTCCTCGAGCTCTTCGCGGATGATGGAGCGGCGTCGGGCCGGGTCTGCGAGGATCGACTCGAGTTCGGCGATCAGCTCGCGAAGGGCGGCCAGCTCGTCCCTCAGCTTCGACACCTCGAGGGCGGTCAGCTGTCGCAGGCGCATCTCGAGGATTGCCGATGCCTGTTTCTCGGAGAGCTCGAAACGCTCGATGAGGGCGGCACGGGCCGAGGCCGTGTCGGCGGCACCCCTGATGATGGCGATCACCTCGTCGATGTTGTCGACGGCGACGATGAGGCCTTCGAGGATGTGAGCCCGATCCTGCGCCTTCTCGAGCCGGAAGTTGGTCCGCCGCTCGATGACCTCCATCTGGTGGTCCAGGTAGTACCCGACCATGTCGGCGAGATTGAGGGTGCGGGGAACCCCATCGACCAGGGCGACC
>JBFGRR010000294.1:0-1941 GCA_041567215.1 Acidimicrobiia bacterium
GCCGCCGTGGTCGTGGTCGTTGCGGGGGCCTCGGTGGTCGTGGTCTCGGCCTCGGTTCCGCCGCAAGCAGCGAGGACCATGGCCAGGACGGCGATCAGAGAGATGATTGCCCTTTGTCGCATTTTTTCTTCCTCCAATTGTGAATCCGACTTACGTCGGCATGCGGAGGATTGTGACGAGCTTCACGAGCGGTGGAAGTGGGTGTTGGACTCTTCGGAGGAGCCGTTTGGCCCGATGGGCGCGGCGCGATCAGCCGACGTCGAACTCGAAGCGGGCCACCGCCGGGACATCTGCCCCATCGCCGGACATCAGCAGTGTGTAGCTGCCGGGATCGAGGCCAGACACTGTGAACGAGAACCTGCCCCAAGCCTCGATGTAGTCGGTGGTCATCACCGCGTACCGGCTGTCCGTCGACGTGCCCAGGAAGCTGCTCCCCTCGAAGGTGGCGACCACGGGATTCCCGGACGCGTCGGTCAACTCGATCCCCAGGGTCGCCTCGAAAGGTCTGGCGACACCGGTGATGGTGATCTCGCCGTCCGGCGTGGCCTCGGCGGGTGCGACCGCAACCAGGTTGACCGGCATGGCGGGTGTCGCGCCGGTGATGTCGACCACGATCCTGCCCGGGAGCGGGGTGACGGTGACCGAGTCCGACCGCGTGAGAACCGTCACCGACAGGCTCCCGTCGCTCTCGCGGACCGCGAAGGCCCCGTTGCGGTCGGTGCCGAACTGCCAGACCTGGGTGATGCCCGGGAAGTTCACCGTGACGTCGTGGCCACTGCTCGAGACCTCGAACCGCGGTACGCCGGTCGACGGCCTCGGCTCCGTCGTGATCGCGTCGTATGCGGGGAAGGATGGGTCGAACCCAGTGCCGAGGGTCACGACGATCCGCAGGCAGTCTTCCACCTGCTGTATCCACATCGAGTAGATGTGGTCGGGCGTTTCTCCGGACCCGGGAGCGGAGGGCGTCGTGGGCCCAGCGCAGAGCGGCACCTCCGAGGAGTCCACCGGGAGGCGCTCGGTGAGGGTCTCGAGGAACGCCTCGTTGACCCAACCAATGGGTGGGCCGCCGTGGAGCGGCTCTCCCAGATTCTGCAGCCGGACCGGGTCGAGGAGAGTGACCCGCCGCCACTTTCCGCCGTCGGAAGCCAGTGAGGTCTCGCCGGTGTCGCCAATCGCCGCGTATCCGGGCGCCAGCCGGGCGATTATGGAGGAGGATGGATCGGGCTCGGTGCGGACGTTGAGCACGTCATCTCCGGCGACCCCGGTGACCCGGAAGGCGATAGCCCCGGGGTCGTTCGGGAAGCGCCATGAGACGGTGGTCCAGGTGGCCCGGAGGATCGCCTGGCCGGTCCGGAACGGGTCGCTGACCTCTACCAGCGAGCCGGTCTCGGTGTCCAGAACCCACAGGTACTCGGCGGCGATCAGCGCCTTCGTGCCGTCCAGGTCCACGTCCACGACGTCGATGTCGAGGAAGGTGTCGATCCGCTTTCGGGAGAGTTCCTGTCCGCCGAGGTCGTAGGTGGCGATCTCGTCGTGGGTGAACTCGATCTCTCCGGCCGAGGCGGACTCCGCGACGACTACACGCTGGCCCGAGATGGCCACGGCCCGCGGCCAGCCGTCCTGCTGAGCCATGCAGGTGCCCCGGTCGATCGAGGCGAACTGCGGGGAGCCGGCGGTGAAGTCCCGGGCGATCAGCACCCACCTGCACCCGTCGCGCTCGGCGATCACGGCGAGGTTCGAGCCGTCCACATCGATGTCGAGGACCCTCCCCTCCACCCACTCGAGACCGACGTCGTAGGAGGTCCGCATCTCCGGGTCCGGCGAGAGACTCGTCACGGTCAGCGAGGAACCGCCGGTCGAGGTCGCGTACAGCGCACTGGGCATGCCTTCGCTGATGTAGACACCTGCGAGCGCATCGACGCCCGAGGCGATCTCCACCGA
>JBFGRR010000295.1:0-1933 GCA_041567215.1 Acidimicrobiia bacterium
CGGGATGCAGTTCGACCGCGGCTACCTCTCCCCCTACTTCGTCACCGACCCCGAGAAGATGGAGACGGTGCTGGAAGACGGGTACGTCCTGATCCACGACAAGAAGATCTCGTCGATGAAGGACCTACTGCCCATCTTGGAAAGGGTGGCGCAGACGGGGAAGCCCCTCCTGCTCATCGCCGAAGACATCGAAGGTGAGGCGCTCGCCACCCTGGTGGTCAACAAGCTGCGGGGCACACTCAACGTGTGCGGGGTCAAGGCGCCTGGCTTCGGTGACCGGCGGAAGGCGATGCTCGAGGACGTCGCGACGCTGACCGGCGGTAAGGTGGTCAGTGAAGAGGTCGGCTTCAAGCTGGAGAACACCGAGCTGAGCGACCTCGGCCGGTGCAAGCGCATCGTGGTGGACAAGGACAACACAACGCTGGTCGACGGCGCCGGCAAGCGAGACAAGATCCAGGGACGGATCAAGGAGATCAAGGTCGCCATCGAGAAGAGCACGTCCGATTACGACATAGAGAAGCTGCAGGAGCGGATGGCCAAGCTCGCCGGCGGCGTGGCGGTGATCAACGTCGGAGCGGCGACCGAGACCGAAATGAAGGAGAAAAAGGCCCGGGTCGAGGACGCACTGCACGCTACGCGCGCGGCGGTCGAAGAGGGCATCGTGCCGGGCGGCGGCGTCGCGCTGCTCCGGACCCAGGCGGCCTTGAGCAAGGTGAAGGTCGAGAATTCCGACGAGCAGGTGGGAGTGGACATCGTCCGCCGCGCGCTGGAGGAGCCGATCCGGATCATCGCCGCCAACGCGGGCGCCGAGGGTTCCATCGTCGTCGAGAAAGTGCGCTCCTCGAAGGAGAAGGCGTTCGGGTACAACGCCCAGACCGGCGAATTCGAGGATCTGGTCGCCGCCGGCGTGATCGATCCCACTAAGGTGGCGCGGACGGCGTTGCAGAACGCCGCCTCGGTCGCGAGTCTCCTCCTCACCACCGAGTGCGTGGTGGTCGAGAAGAAGGAAGAGGGAACGCCTCGCATGCCGGGCGGCGGCGGCGGAATGGGCGGCATGTACTAACAAGAGGTTCGCCCGACGCGAACGGGCCAACTCGATCTTCCACCGCAGCCGTGCGGTACGGAGTAGACACTATGCGTCCTTCAAGCTCGAAGAGAACGCCAACCATAGCAGGGGCGAATTGGCTGGATCGTAAGACGGTGTACGAAGGCGGCTGATGTCGCGATCGCCGACGTGGTGGTCCTCACTCATGAAACGTCTATCAACTCATAACAGGAGGGGCCGTGCTAGTTCTCCCCAAGTACTTATTTTCGTGGCTGGTGTCGCAGGGCTCGCCGGGATCAAGACGCTGGTAGCGAAGTTCTTCACTGTAATTGACGTACGACTGCCATCGTTGACCGGCTCGGATAAGCGAGTCCGGGCAGCCGCCCCGCGGTTGTCGCGCAGCCGTCCGTTCGGAGCGATGGAACCGGCACGATGCCACGAATGAGCTACGCCAGGAACCGGTCGAGGCAGGCGCGACCAACGTCCCGGCGGTCAAAGATCATGGGTGATGATGGCCGAACGTGGATTGGTCAGCGGAGGGAGGGCTGATTCGTCGCCGCCATGAGCTATGTCGGGAGCTCGAGGAGTTTAGCGTCGTCCAGCATCCCCGTGACGACATCCGATCTGCAGGTGCGAGAAGAGATGGAAGACAACGGATCGCGGATGAACTTGATGACATTGAAACGCATGTCGCTGACCTCAACGTAGATGAACGAAATATCGGGAGCATGGAAGGGCGCGAATAGCGACAATCGAAGACTCGACCGTGGGAGGCAACCACGCCAACATAGCAACAGTGAACAACCTTCTCTCCACCAGACTTACTCGTAGAAGGAGCAACGGTCATGGGCAACGAAATTGAACTTGGAGATGCGGGTCGGCAGTACG
>JBFGRR010000296.1:0-1895 GCA_041567215.1 Acidimicrobiia bacterium
CATCTCTCCGCCGCCGAACTCCACGAGAGAGCCGAGCGCGTCGCCGGCCAGGCCATCGACCCCAGCACCATCTACCGGATCATCGATGCGCTCGAATCTGCCGGTCACCTCCACCACGTTCACCTGGGACATGGCCCAGGGGTGATCCACCTCTCCGGATCTTCGGATCATCATCACCTGCTGTGTGAGGTCTGTGGACGCACCGTGGATGTGCCGGTCGGGGAGATGTCCGACCTGACGAGAGGTGTCGAGGAGCGGTATGGATTCATCGCCGACAGCATCCATTTCGCTCTCGTGGGCCGCTGCGCCGACCACCAGGCTGAGTAAACCCCGCCCTCCCTTAGAGTGGCGTTCGTGAAGCCCCGTCTGTCCGCTCTCGTCGCTGCGCTCGCCATGATCGGTGCTGCGTGCGCGACGGATTCGGTTCCGGCTTCGAGTGATCCCACGACGAAGGCCGTTTCATCCGCCACGCAAGGGACTTCGTCGTCCTCCACCAGCACTGCAGGCACCGGCGATACCACTGCATCTGCCCCGAACCCAGATGCCGTGCCGGCGCCCGACTTCACCCTCGCTCTCGGCGATGGCGGATCCTTCACCCTCTCCGAAGAAGCACGCCCGGTCTTCCTGGTCTTCTGGGCCGAGTGGTGAGGCAGTTGTGCGCGGGAGTTGCCCGTGCTCGACGAATTCGCCACCGAGTACAGCGCTGAGGTCACATTCGTTGCGCCGGCCTGGAAGGGCTCGCCGGAGGCCACCGCGGCCCGCGCTGGCCAGCTGATGCCATCCGGGAACATCCTCTGGGGTCTCGACGCCCAGGAGGAGATCTTCCAGGCATACGGCGTTCCCTATCAGCCGGTCTCTGTCCTCATTGCCGCCGACAAGACGATCTTCGCCTCGTGGGCCGGTCTCAGGGCGGACGACGAGATCCGGGAAGCCATCGACGCCCTCATCGCATACAGCGGTTGACTCCGGGTGGGATGTATATTGCAAGTGACTTGCAATAAGAGGATCTTCTCGTGCACATCCCGGACGGATTCGTCGATGCCTCCACGTCGGCAGGGGCTGCACTCGTCGCAGCGGGAGGGCTCGGCGGAGCGCTGAAACAGGGTTCGGCGACCCTCAAGGACAAACAGATTCCCTTTGCCGGCCTGGCCGCGGCATTCATATTCGCCCTCCAGATGCTCAACTTCCCGGTTGCCGCAGGCACCAGCGGGCACCTGCTCGGCGGTGCGCTCGCCGCCATCCTGCTGGGGCCCGCGATGGGTATCACCGTCGTATCGGTGGTCGTCATCGTCCAAGCGCTCCTGTTCGCCGACGGGGGAGTGAGCGCTCTCGGCCTGAACGTCCTGAACATGGCCATCATCACCGCGCTGGTTGGTTGGTGGGTATTCCGGCTGGTGATGGTGGTCGCCCCGAAACGGGGGACGGGCCTGCTGGCGGCGACCATGATCGCCTCGTGGGCGTCGGTGGTGGCATCGTCGGCCGGCTTCGTTGGTGAATACGCGGTCGGGGGCCAGGGAGGTGTCGATCCGGGCACCGTCTTCGGGGCGATGGTGGGCGTCCACGCCCTGATCGGCATAGGTGAGGGGATCATCACAGCGACAGTGGTCGGGGCGGTCCTCGCCGTCAGGCCCGACCTGGTTGCCGGAGCGACACGATATCGAGTGTCCGGCACCGCCGGCGCACCATCGCGGCGGTCGATGGCGGGGTTTGCCGCCGGCGGCCTCGCTGCAGCGGTGCTGCTGGTCGTGTTCGTCGCACCTCTCGCCAGTGCCAATCCCGACGGCCTCGAGCGAGTAGCCGCGGACACCGGGTTCGCGTCGAGCGCCGAGGAACCGGTGTTCGGTGGTCCGCTGGCGGGCTACGGGCTGGCAGGTGTCGAGTCGGACGCCGTCGGA
>JBFGRR010000297.1:0-1894 GCA_041567215.1 Acidimicrobiia bacterium
ACCAGGATGGCCATGGGCGCGCGCGCTACCGTTTCTCGGCCAACAGTTCCTCCATCTGGTCGAGCAGCGATTCGAAGACCCGGATGGTGGCCAGAATGGGCTCGGGCTGGGTCATGTCCACCCCCGCCTGCTTCAGCACCGGAAGCATGTCGGGCGTGCGTTCGAGCGCGTCGACGGCCCGGTCGTAGACACGCTGCATGAAGCCGGCCAGATCGTCTCCGGCCTCGGTCCCGACCTCCCCGGCCGCTTCCGCTGCCTCGCGGAGCACGGTGAGGATCGTCCCCTCCACCGGGCGCTGCACCGCCTTGTAGGCGGCGGCCGAGGCTCGGTCGAGCGCAGAGGCGAGGTCGCCGACACCAACCTCTTCGGCCCTCCTGAAGATGTCGGTGAGACCGCGAAGGATCTGCGAGAGGATGACACCGCTGTTGCCGCGCGCCCCCATCAGCGAACCCTCGGCGATTCCGTCGGCGACCTCGGACATCGACGATGCCCCGTCGAGGTGTTTCATCACCGAACCGAGAGTCAGCGCCATGTTGGTGCCCGTGTCGCCGTCGGGAACCGGATAGACGTTCAGGTCGTTGAGCGCCTGCCGGTATGTGGTCAGGCGTTCATGAAAACGGTCGATGACCCGTTTGATGTCGGATGAAGCGAATCTCATGTCCGGGAGCCGAGTATATGGAGTGGTGGCGAGTCGTGATTGGGACGGGCCCAGCCCCGCCTGCTAGCCTCCCGGGCCGTTCCAGGAGTTTCTTTTCATATGTCTTTTCGTTGTGAAATCTGTGGCAAAGAGCCGAGCTTCGGCAAGAGGGTGAGCTTCTCGCACAAGCGGAGCAGTCGGCGCTGGTTGCCCAACATCCAGCGGGTTCGTGTCAAGCACGGCTCCAACACCCGCCGCGCCCGCGTCTGCACCTCGTGCATCAGGGCCGGCAAGGTTCAGAAGGCCTGACTCGATCGAATGCCTGCACAAGGTTTCGTCCGGACCTACGACCCCACCACCGGGATAGGCGTCGTCGTCCGTGACGACGATCACTCCGAAGTCCTGCTCCGGCCGGGCTCGCTGGCCGGCTCGATCTTCCGTCTCTTGAGACAGGGACAGCGCATCGTCTTCGAGGTCGTCGAAGAAGACGGCGTCGAGTTCGCCACCACCGTGAGGGTGGGCCAAGAGGGGTACTGAGCGGCACGGCACGGCGGTGCCGACTCGGGTACGATCCGACCACATTCCCGAGGGAGGACCACTTGGTTCAAGCGTATATCCTGATCCAGACCGAGGTTGGCAAGGCCGCCATCGTCGCCGAAGAAGTCCGCCGGATTCCCGGTGTCGCAGCCGCCGACGACGTCACCGGACCCTACGACGTGATCGTCAAGGCTTCGGCCGAAGACGTGGACCAGTTGGGCAAGCTCGTCGTCGCCAAAGTCCAGGCCATCGAGGGGATCACCCGCACGCTCACCTGCCCGGTCGTCAACCTCTAGAGATCAACCGAGCTTGGATGCGATGGTTCCTGCGCTCCGCAGGGCCGTTCCATCTGCGCCCGCCACCGAGAACCGGCGGGGTGTGGAGTTCTTCGCCTCATCGATCATCGAGTTCAGCAACGCTTCCCTGCTGATGGCCGGATCGATCCACAGATAGGCGGCGAGCGACCCGGGGATGGTGTTGATCTCGTTCACCCACAACTCCCCGTCGCGCTCGAGGAAGTCGATCCTTGCCACGGACCTGACTCCGACCAGGTCCGAGACCAGCCGCGCCATCCGCCTGAGATCCGCCTCGAGCGACGCAGGCACGGAGGCGGGTAGATCACGGCCGGCAGATCCGCCTTCCCCCCACGCGAGGTATTTCTGCTCGTAGGAGTACAAACCGGCCTGGGCACGCTTCGGCTCCTCGATCGCCGACGTCTCG
>JBFGRR010000298.1:0-1854 GCA_041567215.1 Acidimicrobiia bacterium
TCCGATCACCGACTCCGCGGCCTTCTTGGTCTCGGCGAGCACCACACCCAGGCCCTGGGTTCCCTCGAGCAGCTTGACCACCACGGGTGCCCCGCCGACGACCTCGAGGAGGCCCTCGATGTCCTGGGTGGCATGGGCAAAACCCGTGACCGGCAGCCCCACGCCTTCGCGGGAGAGGAGTTGCATGGAGCGGAGCTTGTCCCGGGATCGGGTGATCGACTGTGACTCGTTGACCGGATAGACGCCCATCATCTCGAACTGACGGACGACCGCCGTCCCGTAAAAGGTGTACGAGGCGCCGATCCGCGGTATCACCGCGTCGAAGGCCAGGTTCTCGCCGCGGAACAGCACCTGCGGCTTGGCCGAGGTGATGTTCATGTAGCAGCGCAGGTAGTCCACCACGCGCACCTCGTGGCCGCGCCCTTTGGCGGCCTCCTTGAGCCGGGCCGTCGAGTAGAGGGTCGTATTTCGAGAAAGGATGCCGATGTTCATGGGCGCTCCATGGTGGCACACGTGTGGGGCTCGTGTGCCGGCCGGCTCCCGTCCTTACACTCGGACGATGAGCTGGTTTCAGACATCCGTGTTCTACGAGGTTCCGGTATACGCGTTTGCGGATTCCAACGGGGACGGGGTCGGTGACTTCGAGGGCCTCACCTCCAAGCTCGACTACCTGCAATGGCTCGGTGTCGATTGCCTGTGGATCCTGCCGTTCTATGCGTCACCGCTTCGAGACGGTGGCTACGACGTGTCCGACTTCGAGTCCGTTCTTCCCCGCTACGGCACCGTGGACGACGTGACCCGGTTCCTCGACGCCGCCCACGAGAGAGGCCTGAAGGTGATCGCCGACATGGTCGTGAACCACACCAGCGACCAGCACCCCTGGTTCCAGGAGGCCCGGCTGCCGGGATCCCCGAAGCGGGACTGGTATGTGTGGTCGGATTCGAAGGACAGGTACCCGGAAGCCCGGGTGATCTTCATCGACACCCACGACTCCAACTGGTCATGGGACGAGACGGCAGGCGCCTATTACTGGCATCGGTTCTTCGACCATCAGCCCGATCTCAACTTCGACAACCCCGATGTTCGTGAGGCGATGAAGGACGCCGTTCGCTTCTGGCTGGCACGGGGCTTCGACGGGCTCAGGCTCGATGCGGTCCCCTACCTCTTCGAGCGGGATGGCACCAACGGCGAGAACCTCCCCGAGACCCACGCCTACCTGAAGGAATTGAGGGCGATGGTCGACGAAGAGTTCCCGGGCAGGGTGTTGCTGGCCGAGGCCAACCAGTGGCCGGCCGACGTGGTCGAGTACTTCGGTGATGGCGACGAGTGCCACATGGCGTTCCACTTCCCGGTCATGCCCCGCCTCTACATGGCCATCGAAAAGCAGGACGCCTCGTCGGTGGTGGACATCCTCGCTCGCACGCCGCCCATCCCAGAGGGCTGCCAGTGGGGGATCTTCCTGCGCAACCACGACGAGCTGACACTCGAGATGGTCAGCGACGAGGAGCGGGCATTCATGTACCAGGCCTACGCACCCGACCCGCGGATGAAGAAGAACGTGGGCATCCGGCGCCGCCTGGCGCCGCTCCTCGACGGCGACCGGGGGGCCATCGAACTGCTGCACGTGCTGCTACTCAGCCTTCCCGGCAGCCCCATCCTCTACTACGGCGACGAGATCGGCATGGGCGACGAGTACCTGCTGCCGGACCGGGACGGGGTGAGAACGCCCATGCAATGGGACCCTTCACCCGCAGCAGGGTTCTCGGAGGCCGACCCAGGCTCCTTCTATCTGCCTCTCGTGGGCGCACCCGGCTACGCCCCCGCCGAGGTGAACGTGATCGCCCAGACGGCAGA
>JBFGRR010000299.1:0-1845 GCA_041567215.1 Acidimicrobiia bacterium
CCAAACCACCAACTTGGCCAGGAGGTTGTCGTAGTACTGGCTCACGGTGGTTCCGGGGCGAATCCAACTGTCCACCCTCACGGCGAACCCGCCCGGCTCCTGGTATTCGGTGACCCTTCCCGGAGTGGGCATGTAGCCCCGGAAGGGATCCTCGGCGTTGATCCTGAACTCGATGGCATGGCCGGATGGAGTAACCGAAGACATCGACAGCGGTTCGCCGGCGGCGATGCGGAGTTGCTCCTGGACCAGGTCGATGCCGGTGACCATCTCTGTGACGGTGTGCTCCACTTGGAGCCTCGTGTTCATTTCGAGGAAGTAGAAGTCCCCGCTCTGGTCGAGTAGGAACTCGACCGTTCCGGCGTTCTCGTACTGGCAGGAGTGAGCCACCGCGAGGGCGGCTTCGCCCAGCTTGGTCCGGCTCTCCGGTGTCAGTCTCTGTGACGGCGTCTCTTCGATCAGCTTCTGGTGGCGCCTCTGGACGGAGCAATCCCGCTCTCCGAGGAAGAGTCCGTTGCCCTGCCGGTCGACGAGGATCTGAGCCTCGATGTGGCGGGGCCGCTCGAGGTACTTCTCGACGTAGACCTCAGGGTTGCCGAAATAGGCGTCGGCTTCTCGCCTCGCTCCTTCGAAAGCCTCGGCCACCTCTTCGGCGGAACGGACCACACGGAGGCCTTTTCCGCCCCCGCCGTGCGCCGCCTTGATCGCCACCGGGTAGCCGTACTCCTCTGCGACCGCGAGAATCTCGTCCACCGTCTCGAGGGGGTCCACGGTCCCCGGAACCGTCGGGGCACCGGCCTCCATCGCCGCTCTGCGGGATGAGATCTTGTCGCCCATGACGGTGATCGCGTGGGGAGGCGGGCCGACCCAGATGATCCCGGCGTCGAGGACCCGGCTCGCAAAGCTCGCGTTCTCTGAGAGGAAGCCGTACCCGGGGTGGATCGCTTCGGCCTCGGCCTCGTTGGCGATCTTGAGGATGCGATCGATGTTGAGGTAGGAGTCGGCCGATGGCGCCGGGCCGACGTTCCACGCCTCATCGGCGAGATCGACGTGTAGGGCGTCGCGATCCAGTTCCGAGTAGATGGCGATGGTGCGGAGACCGAGCTCCTTGGCGGAGCGGATCACCCGCACGGCGATCTCGCCTCGATTGGCGACCAGAAGGGATTTCATCACAGCGGGATGTTCCCATGCTTGCGGGGTGCCAGGGTCTCCCGCTTGGTGCGGAGCATCTCCAACGCTCTGATCACCTTCACACGCGTCTCTCGTGGTTCGATCACCTCATCGACGAGACCCAACTCGGCTGCCCGGTAAGGGTTGTTGAACTGGGCCTCGTAGTCGGCGATCAGCTCGCGGCGGCGGCCCTCCTGATCGGGCGAGTCGGCGATCTCGCGGCGGAAGATCACGTTGACCGCTCCCTGAGCCCCCATGACGGCGATCTCGGCCGATGGCCACGCATACACGAGGTCGGCGCGGATACCCCTCGAGTTCATGACCACATACGCGCCGCCGTATGCCTTACGGGTGATCACCGTGATTCTCGGAACGGTTGCCTCACAGAAGGCGTATAGGAGCTTGGCGCCGTGGCGGATTATGCCGCCGTGCTCCTGGTCCACTCCCGGAAGGAACCCGGGCACGTCCACGAAGGTGACCAGCGGGATGTTGAAGGCATCGCAGAGGCGGACGAACCGGGCGCCCTTTTCGGAGGCCTCGATGTCCAAGGTGCCCGCCAGGAAGGCCGGCTGGTTGGCCACGATGCCGACCGCGTGCCCATCGAGGCGTGCAAAACCCACGACCATGTTCTTGGCGAAGTGCTCGTGGACCTGGAAGAACTCACCGTCGTCGACGACG
>JBFGRR010000300.1:0-1842 GCA_041567215.1 Acidimicrobiia bacterium
AGGCCAGGAGCGACCTTGAGCGCGGCGATGCGCTCTTCGACGCGGGGAAGGAGCTTCTCGGCGGCATCCCCCACCGTCACGACCACAGAGATGGCCATGCAGCGCTCGCCCGCCGAGCCATAACCTGCCGACACGGCCGAGTCGGCGGCGAGGTCCATGTCGGCGTCGGGCAGCACGATCATGTGGTTCTTGGCCCCGCCGAGGGCCTGGACCCGTTTGCCGGCCCTGGTCCCGGTCTCGTACACGTGCCGGGCGATCGGCGTCGAGCCGACGAACGAGATCGCCGCGATGTCCGGATGGGTCAAGAGGGGGTCCACGGCCACCTTGTCACCGTGGAGCACGTTGAGCACGCCGTCGGGCAACCCGGCCTCGCTGAACAACTCCGCAGCGAGCATCGACGCCGACGGGTCCTTCTCGGACGGCTTCAGCACGAAGGTGTTTCCGCAGGCGATGGCGATCGGATACATCCACATGGGCACCATCGCCGGGAAGTTGAACGGGGTGATGCCTGCGACGACTCCGAGCGGCTGGCGCACCGTGAACGTGTCCACACCCGACGACACCTGCTCGGAGAACTCGCCTTTCAGGAGGTGGGGGATCCCGCAGGCGAACTCGACCACTTCGAGACCCCGCTGCACCTCGCCGAGAGCGTCGGCCAGGGTCTTGCCGTGCTCGGCCGTGAGGATTCTGGCGATGTCCTCGCGGTGGGCGACGAGCAGTTCGCGAAAGCGAAACATGATCGATGCCCTCGTGGATAGGGAGCTGTCGCGCCAGGTGGCGAATGCCTCCTTGGCCGACGCGACCGCGCCGTCCACGTCTGCGATCGACGCAAAGGCCACCTCCGCCTGCTGGCGGCCGGTCGCCGGGTCGTAGACGGGCCCGGTCCGCTCGGCGGTGCCGTCCCACGGCTTGCCGTTGATCCAATGGGTGATCAGCTTCACGTCTTCTCCTGGTTCAGATCAGGTACTGACTCGTGTCACGCCGCAGATAGCGACCGTCGCCCGGCTTGCCGTGATAGGCGTCGCCTTCGATTATCACCTGGCCGCGGGAGAGCACCATCTCGGCCTTGCCTTCGACCTCCATGCCTTCATAGATCGAATAGTCAACCCGCATGTGGTGGGTATCGGCAGAGATCACCCGCCTGGCTCTGGGGTCGAAGATGACGATGTCGGCGTCCGAGCCCACGGCGATGGTCCCCTTCCTGGGATACAGGCCGAACATCTTCGCCGGGGAGGTCGAGCACACCTCGACCCAGCGGTTGAGGTTGAGCCTCTCCTCGGCAACCGCCCCGTGGTAGATGAGAGCCATCCGGTCTTCGACGGCGGGCAGGCCGTTGGGGATCTTCGAGAAGTCTCCTTCACCAAGGCGTTTCTGGGCGAACAGGCCGTCGAACTCGTCGAAACAGAAGGGGCAGTGGTCGGTGGCGACGATCTGGAGATCGTTGGTGGCGAGACCCCGCCACAGCGCCTCCTGATGCCCGGATGTGCGATCGCGCAACGGGGGTGAGCACACGTACTTGGCGCCCTCGAAACCGTTGCCCATGTTGTCGAGGTCCAGAAACAGGTACTGCGGGCAGGTCTCGGCGAACACGTTGTGGCCGGCGTCGCGGGCGAGGGTCACCTCTTGGAGAGCCTCGAGCGCCGACATGTGGACGATGTAGAGCGGGGCACCAGTCAGTTCGGCGAGTTTGATGGCCCGGTGGGTCGCCTCGCCTTCGAGGATCGACTTGCGGACGATCCCGTGATAGATCGGATCCGTCTCACCCCGGCGCAGCGCCTGCTCGATGAGCACGTCGATGGCGATCCCGTTCTCGGCATGCATCATGATCGTCGAGCCGTTCTC
>JBFGRR010000301.1:0-1818 GCA_041567215.1 Acidimicrobiia bacterium
GAGTCGCCCGAACCCGAGGCCCGCGCCCGCAGGTCGAGGAGCATCCTGGGGATCTCGAGTCGGACCGGGCAGACCTCCTGGCAGGCCCCGCACAGGCTGGAGGCGAACGGGAGGTCGCTGCCGGTCTCCATGAGCACCGGGGTCAAGACGGCGCCGACCGGACCCGAATAGACGCTCCCGTATGCATGGCCGCCCACCTCCCGGTACACGGGGCAGATGTTCAGGCAGGCCCCGCAACGGATGCAGGCGAGGATCTCGGACTCGGCGGAGGCCATCACCTTCGAACGGCCGTTGTCGACGATGACGACGTGGAGTTCGTCGGGACCGTCGGGGTCGCCGGGACGGCGCGGGCCGGTGACGATGTTGGAGTAGACGCTCAGCCGCTGGCCGGTGGCAGAACGCGCCAGGACTTCGAGCATGACGGCGAGATCACCTGGTGTCGGCACCACCCGCTCCATGCCCATCACCGCCACGTGGATGCGGGGTGCGGTGGTGGTCAGCCGTCCGTTGCCTTCGTTGGTGACGGTGCAGATCGACCCGGTGGAGGCGACCCCGAAGTTGACCCCCGAGATCCCCATGTCGGCCTCGAGGAAGATCCTGCGCAGGTGGGCCCTGGCGATCGCGTTCAACTGGGTCGGGTCGTCGGTGTAGGGAACGTCGATCTTCTCGGCGAAGAGCTCCCCCACGCCGAAGCGGGTCCAGTGGAGCACCGGCGCGATGATGTGTGAAGGCGTGTCGCCGGAGAGCTGGACGATGAACTCGCCCAGGTCGGTCTCCACCACGTCCACGCCGGCACCCTCCAGCGCATGGTTGAGTTCGATCTCTTCGGTGACCATCGACTTGGACTTCACCGCCCTGGTCACGCCGCGGGCGGACGCGAGCTCGGCTATGTACCGGTTGGCCTCGGCGCCGTCGGCGGCGAAGAACACCGTCGCCCCGGATCTCTCAACCGCGTCGGCGAATTCTGCGAGATAGGTGTCGAGGCGGGAGAGGGTGTGGAGGCGGATGTCGCGGGCCCGGTCCCGCATCGCGTCCATGGCCGGGAACTCGGACAGGGCCCGCTGCCGGTGGCCGGCCAGCCGGCGGGCGCCGGCGTCGTTGGCCGCGGCCTTCGGTGTGCCGATGTCGGTGACCGCTCGCTCCCTGAACGTGGTCATGGGCCGGCCAGGATCTCGGCTATGTGGCGGACCTCGATATCGGATCCGGCCCGATGCAGGCCGCCGGCGATGTGCATGAGACAGGAAACGTCCCCACCCACCAGCGTCTCTGCGCCCGAGGCGACGACATTGCCGATCTTGGTGCCCATCATCGCCGCCGACACCTCGGGGAGTTCGATCGAGAACAGGCCGCCGAAGCCGCAGCACTCCTCCGCCCCCTCCAGCTCACATCGCTCGATGCCGTCCACTCGGTCGAGGAGCGCCTCACCCTGACCCCGGAGACCCAGGCCTCGCAGTCCGTGGCAGGAACGGTGATGGGTCACCGACCCAGACCCGATGGCTCCGACGTCCACCACGCCGAGATCGTCCACCAGGAACTGGGTCAGCTCGCGGGTGCGGCCGGCGACACGGATGGCAGCCCCTTCCAGGTCTCCACCGGCGAGAAGCTCGGGGGCATGGTGGACCATCATCGCCGCACAAGAGCCCGACGGAACGACGATGGGGCCCTCGGTTGCGTCGAGCACCTTCACCGTGTGCTCTGCCATCTGACGCGCCTGGCCGGTGTAGCCGGCGTTGAAGGCGGGCTGACCGCAGCAGGTCTGATCGATCGGGAACTCGACGGTCAGACCGAGCCGTTCGAGCACCGTCACCGTCGCCCTGC
>JBFGRR010000302.1:0-1795 GCA_041567215.1 Acidimicrobiia bacterium
AGGCCATCGGTGACCCGGAACACACCGCCCGTCCGACCCACGTCCTCTCCCATCAAGACGACCGTCGGATCATCGGCCATCGCGTCGGCGAGAGCCTTGTTGATGGCGTTGGCGAGGTTCACGGCAGCCACTCAGGACTCCTGGGCTGCCCGGAAGATCTCGAGCGCGGCACGCTGCTCGGCGAGGTGGGGCGGGGTCTGCGCAAACATCGCCCCGAACAGATGCTCGGGTGTCGGAGCGGGGAGGGCCTCAGCCCTTCGGACCGCCTCCTCCACGGTTGACGCCGCCTCGCTCTCCACCTCGGACTGCATTTCGTCTGTCCAGGCGGCGCGTTCGGAGAGGAACAACCTCACCCGTTCGAGCGGGTCTCGGCGCTGCCAGTCCACCGGCTCGGTGTGGTCGCGATACCGGGAAGGATCGTCGGCCGTGGTGTGCGGCCCGACCCGATACGTGATGGCCTCGATGAGGGTCGGACCCTCGCCTCGTCGTGCCCGCTCCAAGGCCTCTGCGGTCGAGTCGTAGACGGCGAGCAGATCGTTGCCGTCCACCTGGATACCGGGCATGCCGTAGGCGACCGCTTTGTGGGCGATGCTCTCGGATGCGGTCTGTCCGCTGGTGGGCATCGAGATCGCCCATCCGTTGTTCTGGCAGAGGAACACGACGCCGAGGGAGAAGACCCCGGCGAAGTTCATGGCTTCGTGAAAGTCCCCCTCAGACGTGGCTCCATCCCCGAAGTACGTGATGGCAACCCGGTCCTGTCCGAGGATGCGAGACGCCCATGCGAGACCCACCGCGTGGAGCATGTGCCCGCCCACCGTGATCGAGGGCGGGAGAACCGGCACGGGCTCGGGAGGGGATCCGCCGGCTTCGTGACCGGTTCGACCCGCGATCAGCAGTTCCATCGGATAGCCCTGCATCCACATGGCCGCACCGTCGCGGTAAGAGGCGACCATCCAGTCATCCACCCCCAGAGCAGCGGCGCTTCCGACCTGGGCGGCCTCCTGGCCCTCGAACGGAGAGTAGGTGGCCAGCCGTCCTTGCTTCTGCAACGCCGCGCACTTGCGGTCGAACGTTCGCGCAAAGACCATCGCCCGATAGAGGCGGACGATCAGTGCCGTGCTGAGCGGCGCGGCACCGACCAGGTCGCCGCTCGGAGTGAGTATCTGACGCATTGTGGGAACCAGGCGAGAGTAGTGCGCGGCCTCAGGCGTCGACGCGCTCGTCTGCGAGCATCTGCTCCAGTTCGTCCACCGTCATGTTGACGTCGCGCGCCTTGGAACCGAGCGAGGGACCGACCACACCCCTGGTCTCGAGGATGTCCATGACCCTGCCTGCCCTGGCGAACCCGATCCGCAGCTTGCGCTGCAGCATCGATGTCGACCCCAGCTGTGAGCGCACGATCAATTCCATCGCCTGGCGGACGAGCGCCTCCTCCTCCTCGTCCTCGCTCGCCTCCTGGGCCGCAGTGGCCGCAGCGGCCACCTCCATCACCTCTTTGTCCTTGTAGCGGGCTTCCCGCTGCGTCTTGACCCACTCGACGACGGCATGGACCTCCGACTCGCGCACCCATGCACCCTGGATCCTCGCCGGGCGCGGTTCCAGCGCGGTGATGACGAGCATGTCCCCCATACCCACCAGCTTCTCGGCACCCGCCGAGTCGATGATGACCCGGCTGTCGGTCTGGCTGGCCACCGAGAAGGCGAGCCGGGACGGGATGTTCGCCTTGATCACGCCGGTGATCACGTTCACCGACGGCCGCTGCGTCGCGATCACCAGGTGGATACCGACGGCGCGG
>JBFGRR010000303.1:0-1758 GCA_041567215.1 Acidimicrobiia bacterium
GGCGGCGTGGTGGCCGCCGCGGCCATCGGGGATGCTCTCGGCCATCGTCGTGTGATCTCGTTCGACATGGGAGGAACCTCCACCGACGTCTGTCGGATCGACGGGTCACGACCCGAACTTGTATTCGAGAGGGAGATCGACGGCCTGGCGGTCCGGATGCCCTCGGTGGCGGTCCACACCGTCGGCGCCGGTGGTGGATCGGTGGGCTGGATAGATCCGGGCGGCGCTCTGCGGGTGGGGCCGCGGTCGGCAGGCGCCCACCCCGGACCTGCCTGTTATGGAAGGGGCGGTCTCGAGCCGACCGTCACCGACGCCAACGTCGCGCTCGGGCGAATGGCAGGTGTGCTGGCCGACTCGCTCGTGCTGGACCGTGGCGCTGCGGTGGCGGCTGTCGAGTCTTTGGGGATGTCGATGGATACGGCCGGGGTGGCGATGGGGATACTCGAGGTCGTCGAGTCGACGATGGAACGGGCTGTGCGTGCGGTGAGCGTCGAGCAGGGAGCCGATCCTCGCCGGGCCGCCCTGGTGGCATTCGGGGGTGCCGGTGGGCTCCACGCAACCGCCCTCGCCCGGCGTCTCGAGATGGCGGGTGTGGTCGTCCCGCCGTTCGCCGGCGTCTTCTCGGCCCTCGGACTTCTCCTCGCGCCACCGCGCACCGATCTCGCCCGCAGCGTTCTGCTGACATCCGAAGACGGTCTCGACTCGGCCATCGCCGAACTCTCCACCAGGGCAGAGGGCACGATCGAGACCTCTGTCGACGTGCGGTACGTGGGACAGGCGCATGAGACGTCGGTGCCTTACCGGCCCGGAGAAGGCTGGCAGGCGCTCTCGACGCGCTTCCACGATGCCCACGAGCAGCAGAACGGCTTCTCCCGGCGAGCAGACCCGATCGAGGCGGTCACCGTCCGGGTGACCGCCACGGGCAGTCCAGCACTCACCTGGGATCAATTGCCCGGTCACAACCCGTCCGGCTCCCCGTCACGCGGTTCTCGGTCCGTCATGACGGCGGCGGGGGAAGTCGATGCCTCGGTGTGGTGGCGTCCTGGCCTCGAGCCGGGCTCGGAGGTGATAGGCCCCGCTGTGATCGAGGAGGGCGAATCCACCACCTGGATCGGACCCGGCGAGCGTGCGGTGCTCCACCCGAGTGGCGCGCTGGTGGTGGACTGGTGACGCCCATCGCCCTCGAGGTCGCCCGCAACAGCCTCTCCGGGGTTGCCGACGAAATGGGCCTGGTGCTGAGGCGCACCTCCTATTCGCCGAACATCAAGGAACGGGCTGATTGCTCGGCGGCGGTGTTCATGCCAGACGGTTCGATGCTGGCCCAGGCCGAGCACATTCCCGTGCATCTCGGGGCGATGCCGGCGTCGGTGGCCGCCGTTCTGGAGCGTTTCGATGCCGAGCCCGGGGTCCAGTACGCAGTGAACGACCCCTATGCGGGTGGCACCCATCTCAACGACCTGACCATCGTGCAGCCGGTTTTCGCCGGGGGGAGCCTGGTCGCATGGGTCGGCAACCGCGCCCACCACGCCGATGTCGGAGGGGAGGCACCGGGCTCGATGCCGGCTCACGCGGTGACGGTGGACCAGGAGGGCATCCGCATCGCTCCCATGCCGGCAGTGAGGGACCGGGAGTTCCTTCCGGAGTTCCTGGATCCCTTCCTCGACGCCACCCGGACGCCTGCCGAGCGTCGGGGTGATCTCTCGGCCCAACTGGGTGCCAACGAGGTCGGTGCGATTCGGATGAAGGAGATCGTCGAAC
>JBFGRR010000304.1:0-1727 GCA_041567215.1 Acidimicrobiia bacterium
GCATGCTCGAGGGTGCGGGCGAGGGCCCTGACGTCGTCCTCCCGGGACGAGTAGATGGAGGGGCGTCCGAACGAAGCCAGCTTGGCGGGATGGGCGACCGCGTATTGGATCGATTTCGAGTCGATGGCCCCGTGAACCCGGCCGGCTTCGTGAAGGGCGGCAAGCGCCGCTGACAGTCCGGCAGCGTTGGGGAGGAACTCGCCGACCTCGAAGGTCTCGTCCGAATCGAGGCGGTCCCTGAGGCTCATACCCCCTGTCCACTCCGAGACCGCGTAGACGCCGTCGGGCACCTCTCCTGCATTGAAGACCGAAGCCAGGTGGGGGTGGTTGATCGCTGCCGCCGCACTCACCGCGTGGAGGAAAGCGACCCGTCTTCCAGGTGAAGAGTCGGGCCCCAGGATGCGGATCATAACGGGACGATCGAGGATCCCGTCCGACGCCAACCACTCCTCGACGTCACCGTCGCGTCCGAGCCGGACCTGCAGTTCGTACCGATCGGGCAGGGGTGGTGGCATTCAGCTCAGGACGTAGGCAACGCCAACGGTCCCCGGGCCGGCGTGTGTGCCGACGACCGGTCCCAGTTCCGCGACGATCGGTTCGATGCCTGGCGCGGCCTGGCGGACCCCGTCCACGAGTTCTTCCACGCCCGAAGCTGCACCATGGATCACCGCGACGGACCGCAGCCGGTCGGACACCTCGGCGATCCTGCTCACGAGGGATCCGCGAGCCTTGGACCGGGTCCTCACCCGGCCGGCAGGCGCCACCACTCCATCGACGAAGGTGATGAGCGGTTTCACATCGAGAAGGTTGGCCAGGAGAGCCTGGGCGCCCCCGATCCTGCCCCCGCGTCTCAAGAACTCCAGGGTGTCCAGAGCGGCCACGAGGTTGGCCGAGGCCGATGCCTGGAGGGTGGCGTTGACCACCTCGTCGAGGGTGGCGCCCTCTTTGGCCTTTTCGGCCGCGGCGATCACCTGCAAACCGAGTGCCATCGAGACCGTGCGGGAGTCGATGACTCGAACCGCAAGGTCCGGGAACCTCTCCGCAGCTATGACTGCCGACTGGTAGGTCGCAGACAGATGTGACGAGAGGCACACAGCCACCACTCCATCGGCTCCCCGGGCGGCAAGGCCCTCGAAGGCCTCGTGAAAGGCACCGGCACTCGGTGCCGAGGTCTCGGGGAGTCCGCCACCGGTGGTGAGCCGACTCCAGAAGGACTCCGCCGTCAGGTCGACGCCGTCCACGAACTCCTCGTCGCCGAAGCGGATGCTCAGGGGCACGATCACCGCGCCGGTTTGCTCGACCCACTGCGCGGGGAGATCACAAGATGAGTCGGTCACGATCCCGATCGTCATGTGCGCCTTCCTTCGGACAAACCCATCAGGAGCAGTCGCTCCGGAATCTCGTCGAATCCCTCCGAACGATACAGGGCGGACGCGGCGGCGTTGTCGGTGTTCAAGAACATGGTGTATGCGCCCTTGCCTCGAGCCCAGCGCATGGCGGCTCTGATCAGCGATCTACCCAGGCCCCTTCCGCCCTCTGCGGGGGCCACTGCGATCCTCTGGAGGTATCCCATCGAGTTGGAGACCCCCGCTACGGCGTAGGCGACCAACCGGCCGTCCGATGTCAGCCCGAGCAGCGATCGATCCGATGTCGCGTTCAAGGCATCTTCCAGGCCGAGGCGACTCATCCGCCACTCGGTGTCGAAGGCGAGAGCATCTACGGCCAGC
>JBFGRR010000305.1:0-1696 GCA_041567215.1 Acidimicrobiia bacterium
GAATCGACTCCGGATCCTCGTAGTTGTGGATCTCGCCCTCGGCGCCGTCGGTGGCGGTCACCACCACCACCCTTTCACCCTCGGAGGCGTAGTGAGCCAGGGCCCCTCCGGTCGAGATGACCTCGTCATCGGGGTGGGCGTGAAACGCGAGCAGGCCGGACATGACGGCGCACCATAGCCCAGGTGATCAAGGCGGGAAGCGGCCCCCGTCGCCGAGCGCAGCGAGCCTGACCGGATCCGCCAACAGCCTCAGATAGGCGGTCGGGTTGGGCACGGCAGGAGGGTACCGGGGTACCCTCCGGTCCCGTGCATCCCGCAACCCACCAAGCCGAAGCGCTCACCTCCGCCGGCACCGACGAGGTGTGGGCAGAGCTACAGAAGCCGGAGACCTGGGCGGCCATCGGCGGCGTGGAACGCTCCCATGACCCCGAGTTCGACGACGGGGGCAACCTGGTCTCCTACCGATTCGAGGCGATGATCGCCGGGAAGGGCTACCCGGGGACGGCCCGGACCACCGTGACCGACCGGCCCCGTCGGATGGTGGTCGCCGTGGACTCGAAGGACCTCTCCGGGAACATAGAGGTGCGCTTGACGGCTGCAGCCGGAGGGACCCGGATCGAGGTGGCCACATCGCTCTCCCCGAAGGGATTCCTGGCGACCCTGATGTTCGGTGCGATCACCGGAGCGGTGGCCAAAGGCTTGCCGGGCCGGGCAGAAGCACTGGCCAGGCGGTGCGAGGGGCTGCCTGACTAGTCGGCCGCCTTGAGCTCGTCTGCGAGCGCTGCCGCACCCTCCCTGCCGCCGGTGGCGACCTGGGCGCGATCGGTGAGCAGCGTCACCTGGTTCTCGAGGACCTGCAGGAATCCGCCGTGCACCCCGATCGTCGTCTTCTCCGACCCGTGCTCGACGATCACCGCACCGGTGGTCAGGGCGGCCATCATCGGCTCGTGGTCGGCGAGGATCCCGATCTCGCCTTCGGTGGTCCGGGCCACCAGGAACTCGGCCTCGCCCTGCCAGACCGTCGCCTCCGGGGCGACCACGTCCACCCGGAAGGACTTGGCCACTAGAGCTCCCGCGCCTTGGCCCGCGCCTCGTCGAGGTTGCCGACCATGTAGAACGCCTGCTCGGGGAGGTCATCGACCTCACCATCGACGATGGCCTTGAAGTCCCTGACCGACTCCTCCATCGAGACCCACTTGCCCGGGATTCCGGTGAACTGCTCGGCCACGAAGAACGGCTGGGAGAGGAACCTCGTGATCCGCCGCGCTCTGGCCACGACGAGCTTGTCCTCTTCCGAGAGCTCGTCGATCCCGAGGATGGCGATGATGTCCTGGAGGTCCTTGGCCCGCTGCAGCACCTGCTGGACCCGTCGCGCCGTGGTGTAGTGCTCCTGCCCGACGTAGAGCGGATCGAGGATGCGGCTGGTGGAGTCGAGCGGGTCGATCGCCGGGTAGATGCCCAGCTCGACGAGCCGCCTCGTCAGCACCGTGGTGGCGTCCAGATGTGCGAATGTGGTGTGTGGCGCAGGGTCGGTGATGTCGTCGGCCGGCACGTAGATGGCCTGCATCGAGGTGACCGAGCCGCGCTTGGTGGAGGTGATGCGCTCCTGCAGCGCGCCCATCTCGGACGCCATGGTCGGCTGGTAGCCCACCGCCGACGGCATGCGGCCCAGCAGCGCCGAGACCTCGGAGCCGGC
>JBFGRR010000306.1:0-1691 GCA_041567215.1 Acidimicrobiia bacterium
TCGGCGGGTTGGGGGTGCACCTCGATGATCAGCCCGTCTGCGCCCACGCCCTGGGCGGCGAGAGCCAGCGGCGGCACCCGATTGGCGCCCCCCGAAGCATGTGACGGGTCTACCAGCACCGGCAGATGCGATACCTCCTTCAACTCCGGCACCGAGGAGATGTCCAGGGTGTCGGTGTACGACGAACCGAAAGTCCGGATGCCCCTCTCCACGAGGACCACGTCGGGGTTGCCCTCTGCCAGCAGGTATTCGGCCGACCAGAGCACCTCGTCGATGGTCGCCGACGGGGCCCGGCGCAGAAGGACCGGTTTCCGGGTCTTGCCCGCCTCCCTGAGCAGTTCGAAGTTCTGCATCGAACCCGAGTGGATCTCGAGCATGTCCACACGATCCACCGCCGCTCCCACGTCTCCGGGCTCGAGGACCTGAGTGACCGTGGGCAGGCCCACCGCCTTGCCTGCCTGCTGGAGCATCACCAGACCCTCGTCGCCGAGGCCGCGGAACGAGTACGGCGAGGAGCCCCGCTTGAAGGCGGCGCCGCGCAGAACGGAGGCGCCGGCTTGGGCCACGCCGGCGGCCACGTCCATGATCTGCTGCTCGGACTCGAGAGCGCAGGGACCGGCGATGACCGGCAACGGGTCGCGGCCGATCCGAACCGATCCGACCGCTACGACCGTACGGCCCTCGCCGTTTCCCTTCTTGGCTTTGCGTTCCATGCTGTGGGTCTCCTGTCGAGCCCCGGGAAAGAAAAAAACCCGGAGCTCCAGCTCCGGGTTGGCGTTGGTACGTCGCTGCGCGCGCTACGCCATCCCGGGCCGGAGCCCGGTAAAGACGAAATACGCGTAGCTGGACGTGACCATGTGGGTGGGAACCCTAACCCCCGGCCGTGCAATCGACAAGGGCGAACGCGAAGATGTCCACGAAGCACGATGCCGACGAACGTAACCGCCGAGTACAAGGCCGCCGAGGCCGCTTACAAGAAGGCCAGGGACCCCGGTGAACGGCTGAGCCTCCTCAAGGACATGCTGAGGCTGATCCCGAAACACAAGGGAACCGACCACCTCCAGGCGGACATCAAGTCGAAGATCAAAGAGCTCACCGAAGAGCTGACCGGTCCCCGCAAGGGAGCTGCGCGAGGCGGTCCCCCCACCGTCATCCGCCCCGACGGCGCCGCCCAGATCGCCCTGGTCGGACCACCCAATTCCGGCAAGAGCGCACTCCATGCCGTGCTGACCGGATCCCACGCCGTGTCCGAGCCCTTCCCATTCGCCACCCAGTATCCACAGCCGGGGATGATGCCCTTCGAGGACATCGCCTTTCAGTTGATCGATCTTCCGTCGCTCTCGCACGAGCACCCGATTCCATGGATCGCCAACGCCCTCCAACCCGCCGACGCCGGCTGGCTGGTGGTGGACCTCGACTCGCCGGACTGCATCGAGTCGGTCGGCGCTGCGATCGGCCTCCTCTCAGAGAGGCGAGTCCACCTCCTCGCCGGCGACCTCCCGGGAGAGGACGCAGACCCCTTTGCCGTCTACCTGCCGACGACGGTCCTTGCCACGAAAGCAGACCTCCTCGGCGATCCCGACGGGGAGATCGAGACCTTCCTCGAGTTGAGCGGACTCGAGTTCGAGGCCGTCGCCGTGTCGGCCGTCACCGGCCTCGGCCTCGAGCGTCTGGGGCCGTGGATGTTCGAA
>JBFGRR010000307.1:0-1680 GCA_041567215.1 Acidimicrobiia bacterium
ACGCTTCGAGACATTCGACGAGACGCGTCTGCCGGCCATGGCTGGCCAGTTGCGGGAGCTGCGCAGCGGCGCTTTCCTGGAGCAGGCGGTCAACGTCCTGGCTTTCGGCCTGCCGGGGACCGGCAAGACCCACGTCGCCTGTGCGCTGGGCCACGCTCTCGTCGAGAAGGGGCACTCGGTGCTGTTCGTGCCGACCTTCCGGCTGGTCCAGGACCTCCTGGCCGCCAAGCGTGACCTGGAGTTACCACGGGCGCTGCGCAAGCTCGACGCCTTCGAGCTGTTGATCCTCGACGACATCGGCTACGTCCGGCAGGACGCCGAGGAGATCGAGGTGCTCTTCACCCTGATGGCGGAACGCTACGAGCGGCGTTCGATGCTGATCACCAGCAACCTGGTCTTCAGCGAGTGGGACCGGATCTTCAAGAACCCGATGACCACCGCGGCGGCCATCGACCGGCTGGTCCACCACTCGGTGATCCTGGGGTTCGACGTCCCCAGCTACCGCACGGCTGAACGGGAGGAAGGCTCATGAACATCCATGAACCACAGGCCCCCCCTGGGGGAGAGAAGGCACAGGCGGAGCTCGAGCGCTGCCTGGGTCACCTCCTACACCTCTTTCCCGACCCGGACTTCCAGGCCCATCCCCCGAAGGTCGTGCTCGACACGGGCTGCCCGCCGTTGGTCGAGCACATGGAGACCGACACCGACATCACGCTCTACAGGGGGGACCTGAACCGCTCGCCGGAGGAGATCCTCACGATTCTGCTCCACAAGGCGATCCACTCCTTTCACGCCTTCCGCTGGCAGCGCGACTGCACCGTCGTCAACTACCACACCCGGATGTTCCGACGGCAGGCCGAGCAAGTGGGGTTCCAGGTGGACTGGGCGGGCCGTTGCGGAGGCTGGGCCCGAACCGTACCAATGGCGCCCCTGCGGAGCCTCTTCGAGCGGATCGCCTTCGACGAAGACACGATCGCGCCCTTCCGGGGGGCGTTCCGGTTCCGGGGGCTGCATCGCTGGCATTGTGGGCGCCGACGCTTCCCCGACCCAAAGCGGCCCGGCAGGGACTGCCGCCAGCTTGTCCGTACTCTGCGAGTCCACCGTCGGGAAAACTCGCCCGTGGTGCGCCTCGCCGGACGCTGGCTCAGACCTTTCGGCTTTGCCGAGGGCACTGCGCTCAAGGTCGAGGCCAGTTACGGCCTGATGACGATCCGAGCTCGGGTCTTCACAGAGGAGGGCTCATGAACCTTGTCCAGGGACAACGCGCCGCCAAGGAGGTCACCACCGACCTGGTCCGACTCGACCAGCGGCTCTCGGAGATCGCCGCCTCGCTTCCATTCTCTCCGCCAGAGGGACACCTGCGGGGCATCATCCACTGTGTCAAAGACGATCTGCTCAGCGACGTCATCGACACCCTGACTGCTGCCGCCCAGAAGAGCGGCGCCGAGCTCTGCGAGGAGTGGGGCGAGGCCGTGGAGGAGCTGTGAAGCCGGAACGAGTCCAGTAAGCGCAGTCGAGGCTTGAAGCCACGGCCGCATGATCATGACCATCTGGGCGTAACCGGCAAAAATAATCGTCGCGAACCGGAAAAAGTAGTTGACGCGGAACAAACAGCCTCCGAACAGACCCGAGTCGTCCTCCGGAGAGGACGTTCTTCCCTGGGAAGAAGGGGGTGCCGGA
>JBFGRR010000308.1:0-1679 GCA_041567215.1 Acidimicrobiia bacterium
GGCGGCGAGATCCGGACGGGATGGATGGTCGAGAGCCTCGACGAGCTGCCCGCCTCGACCGCCACACTCCTCGATCTGACACCCACGGGGTTCGCCAGGATCGCCGGGAAGCGTCTCCCTGCGTCGTATCTCCGCAAGGTCGGCAAGTACCGGTATGGGCCGGCCGCCTTCAAACTCGACCTGGCCATCGACGGTCCGATCCCCTGGGCGAACCCGAGCCTGGCCGGAGCTGGAACCGTTCACATAGGGGGCTCTGCGGAAGAGATCGCCTCTGCCGAGAAGGTGACCTGGAACGGTGATCTCGCCGAGAGGCCGTTCATCCTGCTCGGACAGCAGAGCGTGGCCGACCCGAGCCGTGCACCGGCGGGCCGGCACACCGTTTGGGCATACGCACACGTTCCCAACAACTCGAGCATCGACCTTTCCGAGCACATCGTCGACCGGGTCGAGGAACTGGCGCCCGGCTTCCGTGACAGGATCCTGGCGAGCCATTCGTTGGGACCCCGAGACTGGCCGGCCCGCAACCCCAACTTCGTGGGAGGCGACATCGCCGGCGGCGCCCACTCTCTGATGCAGTTCGTCACCCGTCCGTTCCCACAGTGGAACCCATACCGGACGCCGCTCGACGGGGTGTTCCTGTGCTCCTCTTCGACTCCTCCGGGTGCGGGCACCCACGGGATGTGCGGGCATCACGCCGCGCTGACCGCCTTGGGTTGATCGATCAGGCCCAGCGGTGGGGCCGGTCTCTCAGATCGTTGAGACCGAGGCTGTCGCAGACCGCCTCATACTCCTTCCGCTTGACGCCCCTCCATTCCAGGTCGCCGAGGGACTCCTCGAGTGGGACGTCCCGCCTCAGGGTGGTCAAGACCTTGTACAGCGCTGCTTCCTCGCGACGCGCCTCGAGGTTCTCCGACAGGCGGACCGCCCCCCGCACCTGCACATCCCAGGCATCCACGTCGGCCGGGATCTGCTCGAGGGTCCGATAGCGGGCCAGCAGCGTCGCTGCCGACTTTGCTCCCCACCCGGGGATGCCGGGAACGCCGTCGGCGGTGTCGCCCACCAGAGCCAGGTAATCGGGGATGGACGACGGCTCCACGCCGAACTTGTCGACCACCGCGGCCGCGTCGAACCGTTTCTGCTCTCTCCGGTTGAAAGTGACCACTCTGTCGCCCTCGACGCATTGCATGAGGTCCTTGTCCGGGCTGAGTATGAAGACCTGCGCTTCGCCCTTCCATCGGTGAGCGGCCGTGGCGAGACCGTCGTCGGCCTCGAAGCCCACGAGTGGCCAGACCACCACTCCAATGGCCCGCAACGCGCTCTCGACCAGAGGGAACTGTGCCATCAGCTCGGGTGGTACTCCGGCGCCGGTCTTGTAGCCGGCGAACAGATCGTTTCGGAAGGACTCGATGACGTGGTCGGTGGCCACGGCCAAGTGGGTGACCTCCGGCTCTCGAAGCAGCGCCAGGGTGCTCTGGATCACACCGACGGTCGCACCTATCTCCCGCCCATCGGGTGCCGTGCGAGGGGGTGCGCCGAAGTGAGACCTGAACAGCTCATAGGTACCATCGAGGAGGTGGAGTCGCACGAGACTGATCCTAAGCCGGAAGAGACCGACGATCCCTGGAAACAGGTGGGTGAGCGCTGGTCGGAGATCCGCGAGGAGCTCAAGCTCCGTTACC
>JBFGRR010000309.1:0-1678 GCA_041567215.1 Acidimicrobiia bacterium
AGCACGAGCCGCAACTCGGCCGGCGTGGAGAGGCGGATGTTGACGTCGACGGCGAGTTCGGCGAGATCGATGTCCGGCTGGTAGAAGCGGTTGAACAGCACCAAGCCGTTCGCGCCCGCGTCGACGAGCCTGCGGGCCATGTTTGCCATGGAGGAGAAATAGGGACCCACCTTCACGGCAAGCGGCACCGAGATCGACCCTCGCACGGAGCTGATCAGGTCGAGGTACTGGCGCTCCACGTCCTCGGCCGTGCGGTCGGCGTCGGCGGCCACGAAGTAGATGTTCAATTCCAGTGCATCGACCCCGGCCTCTTCGAGGAGCTGCGCGTAGCGGGTCCAGCCGCCCACGGTGGTTCCGTTGAGGCTCCCGATGACCGGGATGTCCAACTCTCGCTTGGCTCCATGGACCAGGCCCAGGTACTCGTCCGGCCCTGCGTTGTAGTCGTCCATGTCGGGCAGGTACCCGCCGGTGGCTTCGCCGAACACACCGGCGCCGAACTCGAGTCCGTGATGAATCGCCATCGCCTCGAACTCGATCTGCTCCTCGAACAGCGAGGGCAGGACCACGGCCGAGGCCCCTGCCTCGACCAACTGGTGTAGATGGTCGAGGTCGCCGGTCAACGGGGAGGCGGAAGGCACCACGGGATGTGCCAGCCGGAAACCGAGGTACTCGGTGGACAGGTCGACGCTCATCTTCCCTCCGTCACTCATTCGGTCACCTCCGCATACTCGGCGGTGCGGTGGATCGTCACCATCTGCTCATACAGATGCCAGCGATCGTCGATGTCCTGCTGGGCACGGGCGAGGAGTTCCTCGGCCCTCTTGGGGTTTGCCCTCGACAGCATCGCGAAGCGGGCCTCTTTTCGTGCGAACTCCTTGAACGGAATGGTCGGCTTGCGACTGTCGAGTTTCAACCCGGGCTCGCCTGCGGACTCGCGGGCGGGGTCGTAGCGATACAGCGGCCAGTAGCCGGTGTCGGCGGCCTCCTTCTGATGGGTCATCTGCGTCGACATTTCGATGCCGTGGGCGATGCACGGGCTGTAGGCGATGATGAGCGAGACGCCCTGGTGCGCCTCGGCCTCCGCAAACGCTCTGACCGTCTGTGTCATGTTGGCGCCCATGGCGATCTGGGCGACGTAGACGTTCCCGTAGGACATGGCGATCTGTCCCAGGTCCTTCTTGCCCGTGTTTTTGCCTCCTGATGCGAACTTGGCCACGGCCGCCCGCGGAGTGGCCTTCGAGGCCTGGCCGCCGGTGTTCGAGTAGACCTCGGTGTCGAGCACGAGGATGTTGATGTTGCGACCGGTCGAGAAGACGTGGTCGAGACCCCCGAAGCCGATGTCGTAGGCCCAGCCGTCGCCTCCCACGATCCACACCGAGGTGTGCACGAGTGTGTCGGCCACAGACTCCAACCGGCGAGCAAGGGGGCCCTCGATCGAAGAGAGCCGTTCTCGAAGTGTTTCGACCCGCTCCCTCTGAGCGTCGACGTCGGCGTCGGTCGCACCCGTGGCGTCCAGCAACTCCATCGCCAGGTCACCCAGCTCCGGCGCAAGAGCCATCACGAGGTTCCTCGCGTCGGCCCGCTGGCTGTCGAGGGCGAGTCTCATCCCCAGACCGAACTCGGCGTTGTCTTCGAAGAGGGAGTTGGCCCATGCCGGTCCCTGACCCTTTTCGTTGAC
>JBFGRR010000310.1:0-1652 GCA_041567215.1 Acidimicrobiia bacterium
TCCCCTGCTCGCGGACGTCTGGTCGTGGCAGGTCGCTTTCCTCGCTCTCGTTCCCGGTCCCATCCTTGGCGTCGTCGCCATGTTCAGGCTGCGGCGTTCGGAGTGGGCGCCGATGCTGGCGGGCGGCAGGGGCTGATCTGATGACCTTCTCCCCTTGCGAAAGCCGGACCTTCAGCCTCACGCTCGGGTTGCCACATCCGAGGAGAGCAGATGCCCACCGTCAAAGAAGCAGCCGAGGAGTTCCTGGGTTCGCGCCGAGTTGCCGTCACCGGCGTGTCCCGCCAACCCGCAAGCCATGGAGGCAACGTCGTATACAAAAGGCTGCGCGAGCGCGGCTACGACGTCTTTCCGGTCAACCCCAATGCCACCGAGGTGGAGGGAGACAAGGCGTTCCCGGATCTCGCATCGATCCCTGACGGGGTCGAAGCAGTGGTGATCGCCACCCGGCCGGAAGCTGCCCAGGACACCATCGAGCAATGTCTGGCGCTCGGTATCGGCAAGGTATGGATGCATCGGGGCATCGGGGCGGGCAGTTGCTCGGAAGGCGCCGCCCGCGTCGGCCGCGAGGGCGGGATGCTGGTGATCGATGGCGGATGTCCGCTGATGTTCGGGCCCACGGCGGATCCACTCCACAAGGTGATGCGATTCTTCCAATCTCTGGGAAAGGGCGCCCCGTCCAGTGTCTGAAACCGCCCTAGGCTCACAATCCATGAGGACCGGCAAGGGCATCGTCTCCACGATCATGCACGACACCACCGACCTGGATGGCGCAGTCGCCTTCTGGACGGAGATACTCGGACTCGAGGTCGTCCATCGCGATGAGTCCTACGCATACCTGGGCCGCCTCTCCTCGGACGGGCCGCATCTCGCCTTCCAGTTGGTGCCGGAGGCGAAGGCGGCCAAGAATCGGCTTCATCTCGATGTGCGGGTCCCCGACCGCGAGGCGTTCGCCGAGCGGATCGTGGCCATGGGCGGGTCGATCCTGGCGGAGCACCAGCACGGCGACTACCCGGTGTGGAACGTGATGGCCGACCCCCAGGGAAACGAGTTCTGCATCTACTCTGCGAAGTCCTCGTAACCCGCTCCGACCGATAAGGTCGCTCACGTGGAAAACGAGTCAACCGTCTCCATCGATGCCGCCCACGCCCTTCGAGCGCACATCGTGGCCCTCGGCGAGGCCGAGGACTACGCCGCGTTGATCGCGATCGCGTCCGAGCCATCCACGAGTCGTCTTCTCGACATGCTTCCCCGCCCGGCACGCCAGCGCTCGGACATCTACCTCAGGGAGGCGGATCACTGGGCCCAGAGACAGCGCTCGGCGAACCGCCGACGCTTGACGGAGGCCAGGGAAGCTCTCGACGCACTCGACGTGCTTCTCGCCAAGGCGGTGCTGGCCCGGATCGACGGCGGATACCTGGACGAGTCTGGCATCGAGGAGCGGGACCGCCTGATCCTCGAGATGGAGTCCCGGTCCATGGAGTTGGAGGAGCTCAGTGGAACGGCAGACCAGGTGATAGCTGCGGAGAAGCCCGCCCGCCGCCGCCGCTGGCGGCGAGGAGACTGAGACCGAGATCGGGGACTCCCGTTGCCGAATGGCTGTCGAACACGCGATTGGTGAAGACTGTCACGTTCGACAAGGAGATGGTCTTGAA
>JBFGRR010000311.1:0-1646 GCA_041567215.1 Acidimicrobiia bacterium
TGAAGACCTCGTCGGCGTCGATCACAACCACGTGAGGCCCACCTCCGCCTGGCCCGGTGGCTACGACGCCAGCTATCACGCCTCTCCGTACTGGCCGGACTTCCAGCGGTACGAGGAGGGAATCGCCGGCTTCGTGCTGGACGGCACAGAGGACAACTACGCCGGATACCTGACCAAGCTCCGCGACCACCACGCCGGGATGCCGGTGGTGATCACCGAGTACGGAGTTCCGTCGGGAATGGCGTCGGCCCACAACGGCCCGCAGGGCCGCAACCAGGGTGGCCACTCCGAACAGGAGCAAATGGCGATCAACGCGGATCTGCTCGGCGCCATCGAAGCTGTCGGGCTGTCGGGGGCATTCGTGTTCGAGTGGATCGACGAGTGGTTCAAGTTCACCTGGAACACGATCGACTACGAGCTTCCACCCGACCGCCGATCGTTGTGGTCGAACCCCTGGACCAACGAGGCCAACTTCGGGTTGAAAGCCGCAGACCCCGGCACCGGTCCGGTGGTCGTCGTCGACGGCGACGACGGTGAGTGGACCGACAACGACTCACAGGTGATCCTCGAGTCGGATGGCGCCGTCCGCGAGGTCCGTGCCGTCAAGGACGAGGGTTATCTGTACCTCCGCCTGTACACCGACGAGAGGGAACCCTGGCGCAAGAACCCGCTGGTGATCGGCATCGACGTCGTCTCCGGCGAAAGCGGCGGTCTCCCCGGCCGGCCGGGCGTCTCGCCGGAGTCGGACCACGCCATCGTCCTGGGCCCCACAGAAGCGGACGGCCGGATCCTCGTGAGGGCATCCAATGACCCCTACGCCATCAAGTACGGCTGGCTGCGCAACTACGAGGAGATCGACCCCGCTGCTCTCGAGGAAGGCAGTGGCGTCTGGCGAGTTCAGACCCTCGTCGTGAGCCGTCTGATGACACTCCCGGACACGGGGGCTGAACGACCCGCCGAGACCATCCAGCCCGGCATCATGGTCTTCGGATCGTCCGACCCCGACTCCGAGGAATTCGAGTCGCGGGCCACCTGGAACGCCAAGGGCAACGTCATCGAAGTGAGACTCCCTTACATGGCGATCGGGTTCTCGGATCCGTCGTCGCTGCAGGCGCTGAGGATCCATGCGGACGGAACCGCTTCCACCGAAACCGTGGCGCGAGTCGGGATCACGGTGGTTCTTGGCGACGACGTGCTGGTGACCAACGGGTACGCGTGGGGACCCTGGCAACGGGCTTCCTGGCACGAGCGGCTCAAGGCCGGCGCCTGGCGATTCGCCGAAGCGGTCATCGCCGCCAACGCCTCCTCCTAGCTCGGGTCCAGGAACACGACCGGGATCTCGCGGTCCGTCTTGGACTGATAGCCGGCATAGCCTTGATAGGCCGCAACGACGCGGGGCCACCACTCCGATCGCTCGTCCCGATCGGCGGTCCTGGCAGTGGCCTTCCATCGCCTTCCGCGCACTTGAACCGTCACCGAGGGATCAGCCACCAGGTTGGCGTACCACTCGGGATGACCGGGTCGCCCACCCCAGGAAGCGATCACCACGAGCGAGTCGCCATCCTTCAGGTAGAGGAGGGGCACCGTGTGCCGGCGCCCGGTCACCCTGCCGGTCGTGGTCAACAGCATCATGTCGTTGTCCACCA
>JBFGRR010000312.1:0-1579 GCA_041567215.1 Acidimicrobiia bacterium
AACGTCGTCAGAGCCGCGATCGTCCAGACGGAGTGGACGGGCGACAAGGACTCGATGCTCAAGAAGAACGCCGACTACGCCCGCGAGGCGGCCAAGCAGGGCGCCCAGGTGATGTGCTTCCAGGAGCTGTTCTACGCGCCGTACTTCTGCCAGGTGCAGGAGAACGAGCACTTCGACTACGCCGAGCCGATCCCCGACGGGCCGACCACCAAGCTGATGCGGGATGTCGCCAAGGAGACCGGGATGGTGCTGGTCGTGCCCATCTTCGAGATGGAGCAGGAAGGCCTCTACTACAACACCGCCGCGGTGATCGACTCCGACGGCAGCTATCTCGGCAAGTACCGCAAGACCCACATCCCCCACGTCGCCGGATTCTGGGAGAAGTTCTACTTCCGGCCCGGCAACACCGGATACCCGGTCTTCGACACCGCAGTCGGCAAGATCGGCGTCTACATCTGTTACGACCGTCACTTCCCCGAGGGCTGGCGAGCCCTCGGCCTGAATGGGGCCAAGATCGTGTTCAACCCGTCGGCGACCAGCCGCGGGCTGTCGATGTATTTGTGGAATCTCGAACAGACCGCGGCGGCCGTGGCCAATGAGTACTTCGTGGGTGCCATCAACAGGGTGGGCAAGGAGCCGTATGGCGACAACGACTTCTACGGGTCGTCCTACTTCGCCGATCCCCGCGGCCAGATCATCGGCGGTTCGGCCTCCGACAGCGAGGAAGAACTGGTCGTCAGGGACCTGGACCTCGACATGATCGAGGAGGTGCGCAAGACCTGGGCCTTCTACCGCGACCGCCGCCCGGACGCCTACGAGGATCTGGTGAGGCCGTGACCACCCACTCGGAACTGCTGGCCAGGCATCGCCAGGTACTGCCATCGTGGATGGCTCTCTACTACCAGGAGCCGATCGCCATCGTCGATGGGGATGGACGCAGGGTGTGGGACGCGGAGGGCAACGAGTACCTCGATTTCTTCGGCGGCATCCTCACCACGATGACCGGCTACAAGGTGCCCGAGGTGGTGGCCGCGATCCGCGAACAGGCGGGGAAGATGCTCCACACATCGACCCTGTACCTGATCGAGTCCCAGATCGAACTGGCCGAGAGACTCGCCGAACTCTCGGGCATCCCCGACGCCAAGGTGTTCTTCACCAACTCCGGCACCGAAGCCAACGACGCCGCACTGATGCTGGCCACCCAGTACCGGAGGTCGAACCAGGTCCTGGCCATGCGCAACAGCTATCACGGCCGGTCGCATTCGACGGTCGCCATCACCGGCAACCGGTCCTGGTCGGCCACCAGCCTGAGCCCCTTCGAGGTCACCTACGTGCACAGTGGCTACAAGTACCGCTCGCCGTTCGGCCACCTCCCCGATGAGGAGTTCATCGCTGCCTGCGTGGCCGATCTCGAGCATCTGCTCGACGTGGCCACTGCCGGGGACGTCGCCTGCCTCATCGCCGAGCCGATCCAGGGTGTCGGCGGCTTCGTGGCCCCGCCCGACGGGTTCTTCGGGGCGCTCAAGGAGGTCACCGACCGGACCGGGATCCTGTTCATCAGCGACGAGGTGCAGACCGG
>JBFGRR010000313.1:0-1577 GCA_041567215.1 Acidimicrobiia bacterium
ACCGCCGACATCGAGTCGGCGACCCGCTGGCGCACCTGGTCGTGCGCCCGGGAGAGGACCTTCTGGAACCACAGCAGCATCACGCCGTAGAAGGCGACGCCGACCACCACCAGGACCGCAAGCTCCCACTTGTAGAACAACATGGCCATCACGGCGAGGATCACCTGGGAGATGCCGACCAGCATCCCCATGCCGCCCCATTCCATGAAGTCCTGCACCCTGTAGATGTCGGACGTCACCCGGGCCACCAGGGCGCCGCGACGCTCCGCCTGGACGTGCAGCATCGAGAGCCGGTGCAGGTGGGCGAACACCACCACCCGCAGATCGGACAGGCCGCGCGCCGATGTCTTGGCGAGACGCAGGGTCGAGGTGCGGCGGGCCAGCGAGGCGAGAGCCATGAAGACGAGGGCGAACACCGACTTCTGCACTGCACCGGTCACATCCACACCGCCGGGAGCCAGCACCTCCTCGTCGATGATCTGCTGCACGACGATGGGAACCGCGACCTGGATGGCCGTCCCGGCCACTGCCAGCAGGACCGTCAGCCACAGCCCGCGTTTCAGCGAGGGCACCATGCCCATCAGCCGCCTCAACGCCTGGAAGGTGGGGACCTGATCGCTCATCGCGCCTCCTCCCGCAGCCTCGTGTCCTCCTCGTACGCCTGGAGGAGGCGTGCGTACCCGGGCGATGTCTCGAGAAGCTGGTCATGGGTCCCGTGGGCGGCGATCCGTCCGTCCTCGATGAAGACCACCTCGTCGGCGAGACTGATCGACGACTGCCGGTAGGCCACGACCACGACCGTGGAGGGGATCTCCGAGCTCTTGAGCCCGGTGAGGATGTCCGTCTCCACCGAAGGATCGACGGCCGAGGTGGCATCGTCGAGGATGAGCAACCTGGGCCGGCGAACCAGCGCCCTGGCGAGGGCGATGCGCTGGCGCTGTCCGCCGGAGAGGGAGACGCCGCGCTCGCCGAGGGGCGTCTCGTATCCCTGGGGAAGGGCGGCGATGAAGTCCGCGGCCCCGGCCAGGGCGGCCGCGTTGGCGACGTCTTGGGGCGTGACGTCCACACCAAAGGCGATGTTGCCGGTGACGGTGTCGTTGAAGAGGAACACGTCCTGGCCGACGAACGCCACCTCCCCCGGGAGCGCCGAGCGGGCGAACTCCCGCAGGTCGCGCCCGTCGAGGGCGATCCGCCCGTTGGTGGGGTCCCACAGCCTGGCGAGAAGCGTCACCAGGGTGGACTTGCCGGAGGCAGTGGCGCCGACCACCGCCACGGTCTTGCCGGCGGGGATCTCGAACTCGACGTCGCTGAGCACCACCGAGTCCGGCTCGTACCCGAAGGTGACCTGGGAACCGGTCACGTCGGCGCCGGACCCACCCACCCGGGCGGCCAGCGCGCCGTACTCCATCTCCGTCTGGATGCTCAGCACCCCATCGACCCGCTTCCAGGCGGCCAGGCTCCCGGTGGTCTCCCAAAGGACGAAGCCGATCAGCCGGAGCGGGAAGGCGATGAGCGACAGGAGGTAGGCCACGGTGACCAGGTCGCCCGCGGTTGCCGCACCCGCATCGATCCGCATG
>JBFGRR010000314.1:0-1574 GCA_041567215.1 Acidimicrobiia bacterium
CCGTCGTCAGCCACATCCACCGCCCTTCCGGCCCCGTCCGGCTGCCAGGTGAGCCGGCGTCCCAGCGTCAAGCAGCGCTCCAGGTATTCGGCTCGAGGCCACGACTCGGCACCGGCAAGTTCGATGAGGGCGCCCGCCCAATCCTGGGCGACTCTGGCGGTGTCTCCATTACCGGGATCTGCAGGATGGACCGAGCCGATCCCCGGCGGTGGGTCAGGCCACCACAGGTTGAGACCGATGCCGACGACAGCCACGTCACCCGACGCCTCGACCAGGACTCCTCCCACTTTCAACTCCCTTGCCATCACGTCGTTCGGCCACTTGAGGCCGAAGCCGGAGCCGAGGACGCGAACGGCGGCGACGCCAGCGATGAGTGGAAGCACGGTCATCCTCTCGGCCGACGGCAGCCTGAGCGCCAGAGATGCGGCCACAGCCCTCGGGGCGGTTTCCCAGCGGGTCCCCGAGCGTCCCCTCCCTTCGGTCTGTCGATCGGCGACCACGAGAAACGGCGTGCCCGTGAATCGGGCGCGGGCAAGATCCTGTGTCGAAGGAGCCTCTTCGAGGCGGAGGACGGAATAGGGTGTAGCCATCTCAGACCGTGACGACGAGCCTACCGGGGAGGACGGTTGGGAACCGAGGAGAGGATCGAGCAACTCCGCAAGCTGCGTGACGAGGCACTTCATGCTGGCAGTGCTCGGGCCGTGGCGCGCCAGCATGAGCAGGGGAAGCTGACCGCAAGGGAGCGCATCGACATCCTTCTGGACAAGGGGTCGTTCCAAGAGGTCGACATCATGGTCCGCCATCAGGCGCGAGGGTTCGGCATCGAAGACCGGCGACCGGCCGGCGACGCGGTCGTCACAGGCTGGGGAACAGTCGACGGCAGGACTGTCTTCGTGTTCGCCGAGGACTTCACCGTCTACGGGGGAAGCCTCGGCAGTGCCGTCGCCGAGAAGATCTGCAAGATCATGGACATGGCCATGGATGTGGGCGCCCCGGTGGTGGGGCTCAAAGACTCGGGCGGCGCCCGAATCCAGGAGGGAGTCGCTTCCCTGGACGGCTACGGGCGGATCTTCGAGCGAAACGTCCGCGCCTCCGGTGTGATCCCCCAGATCTCGGTGATCATGGGTCCATGCGCCGGCGGGGCGGTCTACTCCCCTGCCATGACCGACTTCGTGTTCCAGGTCGATGGCACGTCTCACATGTTCATCACGGGCCCGGATGTCATCAAGACCGTCACAGGTGAGGAAGTCAGCTTCGAGGAGTTGGGCGGCGCCCTCACCCACGCCTCCAAGTCGGGGGTCACCCACTTCGTAGCCCACAACGGCGATGACGCCCTAGACGCCGTCCGCTACCTCATCTCCTTCCTGCCCCAGAACAACATGGAGAACCCGCCCTACTTCTCCCCCACCGACAGCCGCGATCGCGTGGAGGATTCGCTCGACCGGATCATCCCCGACAGCGCCAACCAGCCCTACGACATGGTCCACGTCATCGAGACCGTTGTCGACGACGGTGAGTTCTTCCAGGTCCACGAGCACTTCGCCAAGAACATGGTCGTGGGTTTTGCACGCCTC
>JBFGRR010000315.1:0-1573 GCA_041567215.1 Acidimicrobiia bacterium
CTGAAACGCATGCTCAGCCGCCTCACCGCCCAGCGTGGAGTCGAAGTCCAGAGCGATGTGGACATCAGGGTCACGCCGAGGGCCGAAGCGCTCGACGACGTCCTGTTCATCATTCGAGAAGCGGTCAGCAACGCCGTCAGGCATGGCGAGCCGACGCACATCGCCGTCCGTCTCGAGAGCCGCCAGGACGGCATGAGAGCCGAGGTCACCGACGATGGGAAGGGATTCGATCCAGCCGGGACGGCGCTCGGGATGGGCATCGAGAACATGAGAGCGCGGGCCCAGCTGGCCGGAGGACATCTATCGATCGATGCGGCTGAAGGCTCCGGTGTCTCCGTGACGGTCGAGCTTCCTGCCTGACCTCACCGGGAGGCCGACCCGACCTCGGTCTCCAGGGCGCGTCCCAGCCGCTTCACGAAAGCGCTCACGGTGGATTCCGCGATGCGGTGGAGCAGCACCCTGTCCAGGGCCTCTCCGATCGCCTCCAGCGGCGGCGAGTAGCGGCCCCGAAACACGATGTGGGTCGTGCTGGTGCCCATGCTGGTGGCCACCAGCTCTGCCTCCATCCGCGGGAACAGCCTGGTCCCGGATGCCCCGGTCCAGGCGATCGGGATCGAAACGCCGTCCTCGCTCACCAGAGGCTTGCCGACCTCGAACTCGACCGGAGCGGCGATGAAGCCCTTCCCGGGACCAACTGCAAGGCGCTCACCACGCTCATAGGCCGCCTTGGCCATCAGGCCGACCTCGGCTCCCAACGACTCGAGCGCGCGGACGACATCCTCGAACGGTGCTTGGACTTCTACATAGTCGTGAACGAACAATGCGCCTCCAGGGCGTCAGGCGTGAGGCACCCCCATCAGTGCGTCGAAGGACCCGGAGCCGCGCCGGATGCGGTCCAGGATCGAGTTGAAGAACCGATCGATCGAGTCGTCGGCGATCCGGTGGAGACCTCCCTTGTCGGCCAGACGACCCACGAAACCACCCGGCACGGAATAGCGACCCTCCAAGGCCAGTTCGACGCCCTGTTCCGCGGTGGCGGTGAGCTCGAGGTCCCCGGAGAAAACGGGGAACCAGTCGGGGCGCTCGGCAGCCTGGATCGTGAAGGCGACTGCCACGGAACGAATCGGTTTGTCTACGGCCACCGGCGGCCCCGCCTCGACCAAGACCTCTCTGGAGACGAGGGTTCCCAGAATCCTCGTCGTCATGACGGGAGGGGAACCGGCCGCCTTTCCGGTGAGGACCTCATCCGCCCTGTTGGTCAGCAGCCGGGACGCGGACTCGAAGGCGACCGAGATCGTCCCGACCCGATGGATGTCCGCCATCTCAGCCTCCCTTGCTCTCCTCGACGGCCCAGAGCACATCCTTGATCGAGACGATCCCCATCAGTGATTCGCCATCGACCACCGGGAGGTGCCGGTAGCCGGTGGCCAGCAGCCACTCGGCGGCCGTCTCGACGCTGACGTCTGGATCGAGGACGTCGGGGTCGCGGGTCATCCAAGCGCCCACGAGAGCTTGGGCGGGGTCGACGGCATCAGCCACGGCGTTGACCACATCTCTCTCGGTGACGATCCCC
>JBFGRR010000316.1:0-1566 GCA_041567215.1 Acidimicrobiia bacterium
GCCGCGGATTCACGAACGACGACATCACTGAGACCCCTTGCCAGCGAGTCTGCCTGTGCCCCCACCGAGGCCCTCACCTCCGCAAGGTGAGCCGAACGACCGACGTGGTCGACGAAGGCCGTTATGGCGAGGACCGCAACCGCGGTCACGAGTGCAAAGATGCGATGTTTCATTTGGCTGGGAGACCTTCACTGGATGATCGGTCTCCGTGTCCCCTCGCTGAAGGCGTTCCACTGGTTTTTGCGGATGTCCGCAACTCGAGAAACCAGTTGCCGCAAGCCGTTCCCGGGTGTCATCCCGGCGTGTTCCTAGGATCGTTCATGTGAAGGAGGATCCGCCCCACATCGGCACCCTTCATGAAAAGCCCCTCCACGCCGCTCTGAAGCGGTGGTATTCGCAACCGGGAGACGGCATCGAGGTGGCGGTCGATGGCTTTGTGATCGACCTGGTCCGGGGTGACCTGCTCATCGAGGTTCAGACCCGCGGCTTCTCCTCCATCAAGAAGAAGGCAGTAACCCTGCTCGACCTCGGCCACAAGGTGCGGATCGTCCACCCGATTCCGGTCGACAGGTGGATCGTCAAGATCGACGGTGATGGAGCGGTTATCAGCCGAAGGCGTTCACCGAAGCATGGTGAGCCTGTCGATGTGTTCGCCGAACTGGTCAGTTTCCCCGGCCTCGTTGCCCACCCGAGCTTTGAGATGGACGTGGTCTTCACCAAGGAGGAGGAGTACCGGCGGCACTCGCCTGATCGCGCGTGGCGTCGCAAGGGTTGGACAGTCGAGGAGCGTCGACTCGTGGACGTGGTCGACACCCTGCTGATCGGCGACGCCGATGATCTCGTCGGACTACTGCCTGCCAACCTGCCTGAACCGTTCACCACAGCAGACCTCGCCTCGCTGCTTGGCCGATCTCAGCGATTGGCCCAACAGATGGCCTATTGCCTGAAAGGCGTTGGAGCGATCACCGCTACCGGCAAGAGAGGAAACGCGGTCGAATACCACCTCGATTGACCCGATCCGATCGGCGCACTCGGGAACTCATGGGGTGGGGTTCTCGCGAAGCCAGGCCCGGAGCAACTCGACGTTGTCCAGGTGCTGCTGGTAGGTGACCGCGAATCGGGTCTCGCCGGTGTGGAGGTCGATCGTCACGTAGAACCACCAGTCACCCGGTGGTGGAGCCAGGAACGCGTCGATAGACGCCTCATCCGGCGAGCAGATCGGGGTGGGCGGCAGGCCGTTGTGCCGATAGGAGTTGTACGGCTGGTTGGAGGCCCGCTCCTCACTGGTGGTGAAGATCCGGTCCTCGGGCACCGGGTAGAGGATGATCGAGTCCATCTGCAATGGACCGCCGCCGGCAAGTCGGTTGGTCAACACCCGGGCTACCTTCGGCTTCTCGCTCTGGTTGTACGTCTCCTTCTCGATCACCGAAGCAGCGGTCAACACGCGGAACCACTGGTCCCTGGGAACGTTGCGCTCCTCGAGTTGTGCAACCCGGCGGTCCACCATCGCCTGCACGACCGAGGACGGAGTGGCCCCTTCGCCCGACTCGTACAGGCCGGGAGCCA
>JBFGRR010000317.1:0-1540 GCA_041567215.1 Acidimicrobiia bacterium
CCCGCCTACAGGGTGCGGCCGGCGCCGTCGGCGCCACCCGGCAAGTTCGAGACCGGGACGCCCTCGTTTGCGATGCTGGCGGGGGTCACCGCTGCGATCGACCACCTCGCCTCGCTCGGTGATGGTGAAGGTCGGGCACAGCGCCTCGACGACGCTTTCGCGCTCACCAACACCCACGAAGCCGGTCTGGGCCGGCGATTCCTCGCCGGCCTCCCTTCCGGCGTCCGGGTGTGGGGGAGGCCGTCGATGGAGGGCCGGGTGACCACCTTTGCGGTGTCGGTCGGCGGGAGGTCGGCCGGGGAGGTGGCGTCAGCGCTGGGGATGCGCGGCATCAACGTCTGGGCGGGCCATTATTACGCCGTCGAGCCGATGTCGGCCCTTGGTCTGCTCGAATCGGGAGGCCTGGTCCGGATCGGGTTCGTGAACACGTCCGTCCTCGAGGAGGTCGACATGGTCAACGATGCGCTGGGGTCGCTGTGATCGCCGACTGGCTCCCGGCCGTGATCGTCCTGGCCGCGCTGGCCGTGACCTGTGTCTCGCTGGTGCTGGTCCGGCGTAGGCGCCGGCGTCTTCGCCCGGCAGGCCGCGAGGTAGTGATCAAGGTCGAGCGGATGTGAGTTTCGACAAGTTCATCACCTTCATCCGATCGACAGATCTCGATCGCTCCAGAGACTTCTACGAGGGCCTCGGCCTCACCCTGGTGCTCGATCAGGGCCGGTGCCGCATCTTCAGAGTGAGCGAGAACGGATTCCTGGGTATCTGTGAGGGGTCACCCGAACCGTGGGGGGTGATCGTGACCCTGGTCGCCGACGACGTCGAGGAACGCTGCGCCGTGCTGGCCGAGGACGGCTACGAGTTCGAGAAACCCGTCCAGTTCAACGCCGAATACGACATAACCCATGCCTTTCTGCGGGATCCCGACGGCTATCTGGTGGAGATCCAGCGCTTCGAGAACTGGGATTGACCGCACAACAAACCTGAGTCTTGACATATCAGATTTCCTGTGTGATACTCCGGGTAGTTCACAAGGCAAGGCGGCCATCCCGCCAAGAGAAGGAGACCAGGAAATGCTGTTGCGTTTCGAACAAGACCTCGACCGTCTCACCCGGGAGCTGTTCCGTACCGGGCGAACCGATGTCATGCCGGTCGATGCGTATCGCAAAGAGGACCGCTTCTACATGCACTTCGACATCCCCGGGATCGATCCCGATTCCATCGACATCACCATCGAGAAGAACTCGATGAACGTAACGGTCGAGAGGAATTGGGCGGCTCCTCAGGATGCCAACCTCGTGCTCAACGAGCGACCCCAGGGAGTCTTCAGTCGCCGGTTCTTCCTCGGCGAGGGTCTCGACACCGAGAAGATCGAGGCCGGCTACGACCACGGCGTGCTGACCATCTCGATCCCGGTGGCCGAGCAGGCGAAGCCCCGCAAGATCTCGGTCGGTGCAGCCGAACACGCTGCTCTCACGAGCTGATCCCCTCCCTCCTCGTCCCGACCGGAAGGGCCCGGCCGCCAGGCCGGGCCCTGCGCTATCGG
>JBFGRR010000318.1:0-1514 GCA_041567215.1 Acidimicrobiia bacterium
CGGTAACAGCGGAACGCCAAGTCCGTCCGACACATGATTCGGTTCGCAGCGCCGGGCACGCTCCTCGCCCTGCTCCTGTTCGGGGCAGGGGGCGCGCACGCCCAGACGGACTGGGACGACGAGGACCGCCGCAGCGGGTTCATCATCGGCTTCGGTATCGGCCCGGGGGTCACCTTCACCGGCCTTGATTTCGGAAACCCCATACTTGGTGTCTCCACCGACATTCGCATCGGCACGGAGGTGGGGAGGACCACCCAGGTCTATTTCCTGAATCTGCTGAACTACTTCTCCGAGTATCCGGGTTCGAACGTGCTGTCCGGGATGTCCGGCATCGGGGTGTCCTTCGTCGAGTCCCGAGTCTTCGCGTCGCTCGGTTTCGGTTTGGGGCTCTGGACCGAGATCTCCGATAGAGAGATTCCCCCCTATTGCCTCGACACCATGGGCGACGCCCAGATCGATTACATCTGCCGGTTGATTACAGATCACACAGACACGGGCGTCGGGGCCTCTGCGGGGTTCGGCTACGAGATCGCCGATCTCTGGGTCGTCGATATTGCATTGGCCTATGCGGACGTCGGCGAGGACATGCTGCGGCTCAAGGTCGGCATCAACATCCTGAGTCATTGACCCGGAGGTTGAAATGCGGTGCGCTTCCGTCGGTGAGGGTCTGTCCCTGAGGCGACTCCACCGGCACCGACGCCCCATCGCGGTCCTGGTGGGGCTGGCCCTCCTTCCGATGCTCTCGGGGTGCACTTCGACCCGGCGTGTCGAGACCCCGGTACCGGTCGACCCCACGTTTCCGGGTGAAGAGGCCCTGAAGTCGGAAGAGATCGTGGCGGTCACCACCGCCGAGGGCGAGTACATCGAGTTCGATGCGCCGGCCGCCCTGGCGAACGACACGGTACGGGCGCTCGTGGCCTCCCAGCCCCGGGCGTGGGCGCTCGCGGACCTCGACCGGGTCTGGGTCGAGGGCACGGAGCGGCGCTTCAGCGCGGTGAAGACGATCGGTCTGGTGGTCGGTGTCACGCTGGCCGCGGGGGCCCTGGCCTTCCTGATCGTGCTCGCTGCGAAGGAGTCCTGCCCGTTCGTCTACTCCTGGGACGGAACCCGATACGTGTTCGACGCGGAGCCCTACGGGGGCGCGATCTCCCGCGGACTGGAGCGGGACGACTATTCGGAGCTCGAGCACTTGGTGCCGGATGAGAACGGCCTGTACCGGCTGATGATCACGAACGAGGTGCAGGAGACGCAGTACACGAACTTCATGGAGCTGCTCGTCGTGGACCACCCGCCGGAGACGCGCGTGGTCTTCGACGAGGCCGGCCGACTGTACGGCCTGAGCGATCCGGTTCCACCAAAGACCGCGGTGGACGGGGACGGTCGCGACCTCCTCCGCTGGCTCGAGCGAACCGACGGCGTGATCTGGGAGCCAATGCCCGCGCCGCCCGGAGAGGCCCAGCTCGATGACATCGTGCTCACGTTCGACAGGCCGCAGGACACGGAGACAGCCTACC
>JBFGRR010000319.1:0-1503 GCA_041567215.1 Acidimicrobiia bacterium
CTTCGACCTCGGATCCACGGAGGTGTTCCCGTCCGAGGTTCGTGACAGGATGGCGGAGGTCCTCAGGAACCGGATCGTCGAAGGTGTGATCACCGTCGTCGCCGACGAGACCAGGTCACAGTGGCGCAATAGGGCCGCGGCCCGAAGACGGCTCGCCCACTTGCTCGCCGACGCAGCGCTGCCACCGAAGACCCGCCGGCCGACCAAGCCGAGCAGGGCCTCGAAACGGAGACGCGTGGACGAGAAGAAGCGACGCTCGGAGACGAAACGCCTGCGACGGAGGCCGGAGAGGTTTTGAGTTGGAGTTCCCGGTATCCGGTGAACCGGCAACTCAGGACCCAGAACCCTCTTCCACCATCTTGCGGACCGCCGTGCGGTCCACCTTGCCGATCGACAGCCTCGGCAGTTCCTCCACGTGGACCCAGCGACGTGGCACCTTGAAGCCGGCGAGCCGGTAGCGGGCTTTGCGATCCAGTTCGCCGGGGCTCGCCGCCCCTTCGTACACGGCCGCCACCACCTGACCCCACCTCGGGTCGGGCACGCCCACGACCACCACGTCCGACACCTGGGGATGCTCTCTGAGAGCCGCCTCCACCTCCAACGGGTGCACGTTCTCACCACCGGTCACGATGATCTCATCGGCCCGTCCGATGACGGCGAGTCTCCCGATCTCGTCCATCTCGCCGAGGTCACCGGTCTCGAACCACTCAGATTGGCGGTCGGGCTCACCGAGATATCCGGGAGAGACCATCGGACCCTTGACGAGGATCCGGCCACCGGGCGCCAGGCGGATCTCAGCCCCGGGAACCGCCACGGCCTTCCGCCTCGGAGCCAAACCGTCTTCGAGTCTCGCCGTGGCTATCTGTGAGGCCGACTCGGTCATCCCGTAGGTGGGGAGCACCGGTAGACCCCGAGCGGCGGCGCGGTCGAGCAAGCGCTGCGGAATCGGGCCGCCACCGAGGAGAACTGCCCGGACGCCTTGAAACGGCGCCGAGTCGGCGTCGAGAACCCGATCCAGCATCACCGGCACGAACGATGCGAGCGAGACCCGCCGCAGCAACTCCGAGGCGCGCTCGGGCTCGAAACGAGGCTCGAAGAGCACGGACGTGGCTTCCCGCGCCGAGCGAACCAGGATCATGAAGCCGCCGACGTGGAACATCGGCATGACCGCAAGCCACCGGTCGTCGGCATCGTGCCGCAGATGAAGTGCCGACGCGGCGGCAGAAGCCTCGAGGTTCGCCCAGGTCAACCGCACGCCCTTGGGACGCCCGCTCGAACCGGACGTGAAGACGATCGAGTGGGTGGCCTGGGGATCGGCGGGAACCGGCACGACGGGCGCCCCATCGAGTCTCCCGAGGTTGGGTACCCCGAGGTCCGGCGCCCAGCCCACCACCGCTTCCACTACGGCCTCGCGGGCTCGAGCGGTCGCTTCGCGAGCCGTCAGCCGCGTGTTCAAGACCACGAGGGTGGCCCCGGTGCGGGGAATGGCGAAGAACGCACCGA